>JBAWHH010000637.1:0-1663 GCA_049593715.1 Rhodocyclaceae bacterium | reverse complement strand
GCCAGAGTTCAGTGCGGACAAACGCGCCTCGTACGCCGTCTGCGGACAGGATGGTGATCCGCAGCGGTCCCGAACATGGCTCAACCACTTCGCCTGGGCCTTTACCTCGCCCTGCGGGTCGCTGGCGTTGGACAATCGTTCCCCGTAAACCCGGGCAAGCCTCTCATCCAGCAGGGAGAGGTCTCGATGCTGGCAGATCAGCCTTTCGGCCGTGGACTTCGCCTTTCCACAGTCGAACCCGGCACCCAGGGCCCAGCCGGCAAACATCCCCGCCAACACAATCAGGCTTCGCGCAAGCATGGTGTGAACAAGGTGGCTGTCGTTTGTGCCGGAACGTGTCGAGACGGACGTTGAACCGCCATCGGTGGTGCAGCGCCGGCGCAGCAAAGGCCAGAACGTGTGACCCCCGGCCGGCTATCGCTTTGAGCGTTTCTTCACGCGGGTCTGGGCCTCACTGCCGCAGTGGGCCCCGTGGCCCGCGCCCGCAGCGTTTGCATGGTCCGGCTTCGGCCCCACGCCCATCAAATCTACCGACGTTTTCGTGGTTTTTGGATCCCATCCCTGCTGACAATAGACCGAAACGCAGTACTTCAAGTCGGGATCCTCGTGGTGGTTGCTCTTGAAATGCACCTCGGAGAGCGAATGGTGAGAGTCGCTGATCATCTTGAAGTAAGAGAATTGATACCTTCCCTGGGCGCGGGCTTTGGCTGCCTCCCGCGCCGCGGCATTCAATCCCGCCTTGGGACAGCCGAGGGTCACCGCATCCAGATCGTTCAAGCCGCCGACTGGCGGCGCCTCACTCGCGACAGCTTGCGCCGCTGCCCGTGGCGCAGCGCCTTGCACCGGCGTCGCGGTCGTTGCGGGGGGCGCCGTGCTGCAGGCAGACAGCGCAATGGTCGCGAACACTATGATTTGTCTCATCGCGGACTCCACTGAAGTCGAAATCGATTTTGCGTGAAAGAAAGAACGCGGCGCCTCGCGGCCATTGCCTCAATTCTCGTCCGTTGAGCGGCCAGCCCACTCACGCCGTGGATTTATTCACAAGCCCTGAGCATGCGGGCGCGTTCAAAGACCGTACTGGACGACCTTGTTGCTGAACGTGCCGACGTAAACCTTGCCTTTCGCGACCACGGGCGTGGAGAACTTGGCAAAGTTCCCCAGCTTGTTGGCCGCGTTGGTGTCGCTGTGAAAGAGCTGCTTCATCTGGGTGCCGTTGATCAGCGTCGTCGCGTCGTATGCGACGAGCGCACCGGGAACGACCTTGGAGTTGGCGTCCCCCTTCGTCGGGTACGCGGCCCAGACCACGCCGGTTGCGGCGGTCGTGCCGTTGGACGAAACGACGAGGCGCCCCCCGGGCATGCCGCCCGGTTCATTTGGCTGGCCCGACGCGAACTTTGTCCCCTCGCCGCGGAAGGACGTCATGCGTTTCGTCGCAAAGTCAACGTTGTACGCCTTGAGGCGCTCGTTTTCGCCCCAGATATAGACAATCCCGTTGGTCGCCCGCTCCATGTACACGGGGGTGCCGTGGATGTGATGGGTCTTCTTGTCGGGGGTGTTCCAGGGAAGGTTGCGATCACGGTTGACGATCGGCCAGTTGGGATCGGCCTGCGTCGTCGTCGGCAGACCCGCCGGACCGTTGGGGGCGGCGGGCAGGTACGTCGCG
>JBAWHH010000636.1:0-3702 GCA_049593715.1 Rhodocyclaceae bacterium | reverse complement strand
GACCCCGAGCGCGCCCGGGCAAAGCTTCGCGTGGTGTATGACTCCGGACCGCCGTTTACCTTGGGCAAACTGCAAGTCAGCGGACTCGAATCCTATCCATTTGAACTGGTGGAGCGGTACAGCACTTTGCGGCCAGGTGAACCCTACGACCACGAACGCCTGCTGGCGCTCCAGAATGCGTTGCAGAACACGCGCTATTTCGCCTCGGTGGCGGTGGACGTCGATCCGGATCCTGCCTTTTCCGATGGGGTGCCGGTGCGCGTCACGGTGCGCGAAGCGCGGCCGAAGCGGGTGGGGCTGGGCGCCGGCTTCAGCAGCAATACCGGGGCAAGGGTCGAAACCACTTACGGCGATTTGAATTTTCTCGACCGGGCATGGAATCTCGCCACGGGCCTGCGCATCGACCAGAAGCGCCAGTTCGGATATGCCGACGTGTATCTGCCACCGACCTCCCAGGACTACCGCGATAGCTTCGGCGTCCTCGCCGAACGCAGCGACATCCAAGGCCTGATGACGCAGCGCACCGCCGCCGCCGTGGTGCGTTCCCGCACCCGCGGGCGCATCGAAACCAGACTCACGCTCGCCCTCCAGCACGAAAACCTCAGCGCAGAGGGTGCCGACCCTCAATCCAACAACGCCCTGACCCTCAATTACGCGTGGACCTATCGCGCGGTGGACAACCTGCTGGACCCCCGCGCCGGCTACGTACTCAGTCTCCAGGCCGGCGGAGGCAGCAAGTCTCTGCTCTCGGACCAGGACTTCCTGCGCCTCCATGGCCGCTATCAGCACTACTTCCCGATCGGCGAGAGGGACTCCTTGATCCTGCGCGCCGAACTGGGCCATACCGCGGCTCGCAGCCGCATCGGCATTCCGCAGGATTTCCTCTTCCGTACTGGCGGTGCCCAGTCCGTGCGCGGCTACGCCTATGAAAGCCTGGGGCTGAAGGACGGCAACGCCGTCGTGGGCGGGCGCAGGTTGGCGGTGGCCAGCGCGGAATACGTCCATTGGCTTGACCCGAAGTGGGGTATGGCGGCTTTCTACGATGCCGGCAACGCCTGGGACACGGCGGACAAGGCGCGGCTGGCCTATGGCTACGGTCTCGGCGCCCGCTGGCGCAGTCCGGCCGGGCCCCTGGCGGTGGATCTGGCCTATGGGGATCGCGACCGCAAAGTCCGCCTCCACTTCGCGGTGGCGGTCGCGTTTTGAACGCCGAGGAAGAAGCGGCGGCGCCCCCCGCCCCGCCATTGCGCAAACGCCGGTACTGGCTCGCCAGCCTCCTTGCGGTGGCGCCGGTCCTGGCCGTCGTGGCGCTGCTGACATGGCTGGTTGCAAGCCACAGCGGAACCGTCGCTTTGGTCCGGGTCGCGGGCGGACTCAGCGCCGGACAATTGAACATCGAAGTCGCCGAAGGACGGCTGCTTGGGCCGCTGACTCTGCGGCAACTCCGCTACCAATCGCCCACTCTGCGTATCGCCCTTCGGGACCTCAGCCTGGACTGGAAACCCGCGGCCTTGCTCGAACGCCGGGTCGATGTCGTCGCGATTACCGCGGCGTCGATCGACATCGCCACGGCGCCCTCCGGCGAGCCGATGCAGGCACCCGGCTCCCTCGCGCTGCCGGTCGCCCTCACCATCGACCGGCTCGCCATCGACGACCTCCTCGTGGCGCGGATTGCCAAAGAGGCGGAAGAGCCGCTGATCCGACTCACCGCCATCACCGCGAAGCTGAGCAGCGACGGCCGGCAACACCGCATCGAGGGGCTGCGCCTGGACAGCGAATTCGGCAACCTGGAGGGTGATATGAGGCTCGACGGGGCCAAACCTTTCCCGCTGCAAAGCGCGCTGCGGCTGAAGGGCAGCCGGGACGGCAAGAACTATATCGTCCGCGCCGACGCGAAAGGAGCGCTGGAAGCGGCCGAGGTGGCAATCGACGCGGAAGTGCTGGAGAAGCACGCCACCGCCGCAATCAGCCTCACGCCTTTCGCCCCGGTGCCTTTGACCCGGCTGCGCATTCACGCCGAGGACGTCGATCCGGCGCTCTTCTTCCCCACCGCCCCCCAGGCACGATTGAGCGCGGAAGTAGATCTGCGGCCGCTTGCCGGGCAACCCATGTCGCTGGCGGGCACGATGCAGATCAGCAATGGCGCACCGGGGCCCGCCGACCGCCGGCAGATCCCCTTGAAGGCAGCCACAGCCAAGCTCGTATGGGCTGCGGAGCGCCTCAGCATCGATGGCATTGATGTGCAGCTTCCCGGTCGAGGCAGCGCCAAAGGCAGCGCCACCTGGGAGAAAGGCGTCGGGGAAGCGCGGTTGGCCTTGAACGCGGTGGATGCCAGGGAAATCGCCTCGATCCTCAAGCCGACGCGCCTGAACGGGGAGATCGCGGCGACCTCCCACGGCGAGGAACAGACCCTGCGGGCAGACTTGCGCGACCCGCGTTTTTCCGTCAAGGCCGACGCGCTGCGGCACGCCCAGAACGTCGAATTGCGCACCGCCCGCCTGGAAGCCAAAGGCGCGCGCTTTGACGCCGCCGGGAAGCTTTCCCTCGAAGGCAAGCAGGCGTTCGAGGTGCGCGGCAATCTGGCCCGTTTCGACCCCAGCCTGTTCGCCGACGTGCCGCGCGCCGCCCTCAACGCCGATCTGTCGGCCCGCGGAGACCTCAAGCCCAAGCCAGTGGTGGATGGCCAGTTCTCGCTGGTCGACAGCCAATTCGACGGCAAACCGATCGCCGGGCGGGGGCGGGTACGGTTGCTCGCCGATCGGCTGGCGCAGGCCGACGTGGCGCTGGATCTCGCCGGCAACCGCGCCACCGCCCAGGGAGCTTTCGGACTTCCGGGGGACCGCTTGAACGTCACCGTCGACGCGCCGCGGCTCGGCGCTCTGGGCCATGGCCTGGGCGGCAGCATCAAAGCCAACGCCACGTTGGGCGGCAGTTTCAGCCATCCCTCCGGCCGCCTGGAAGCCGACGCCAAGAACCTCACCCTGCCCGGCGATCAGGCCCTTGCCAGCCTGACGGCCCGGGGGGAATTGCGCGACGGGCTGGACGGACCCGCCAATCTGCACCTTGAACTCGCCGATTACCGCGCGGCGGCGCAGACGCGGCTGCAGAAAGGCGTGCTCGATGTGCGCGGCACGCGGCGCAAACACGACCTGGAAGCCCACGGCAGCCTCGCCGCCGGGCGCGACCTTGCCATGAAGGCTGCCGGCGCGCTGCAGCCCGGTCCGGCCTGGCGCGGCCAACTCGCCAGCCTGGATCTGACCGGCAAGACGCCGCTTCATCTCGTCTCCCCCGTGGCGCTGGAGGCCGGGCCGCAACGCATTGCCCTGGGCCCGGCCGAACTGCACAGCGAAGGTGCGCGGGCCCGGATAACCCGATTCGTCTGGACACCGCAGACCATCGATAGCGCGGGCGACGTCAGCGGGTTGTCCATCGGCATCGGGTTCGACGACAAGGGTCAAATGAAAGCCCACAGCGATGGCCTGCGGCTCGGCGCTGCGTGGGAAGTACGCCTCGCCGACCATGCCGACGGACTGGTCCGCGTGTTCCGCGAAGGCGGCGACCTCGTGCTGGAAGGCGATAGCCCGGTGAGTCTGGGCCTGAGCCGGCTGGAGGCCGTCCTCCATGCCGACCGCAACCGCGTGGCCTGGTCTCTCGACGCGGCAGGATCGCGCCTCGGCCAGATTTCAGGCGCGGGCACGGCGC
>JBAWHH010000635.1:0-8907 GCA_049593715.1 Rhodocyclaceae bacterium | reverse complement strand
CCTATGAACTTCTGGAGGCCGGCATTCGCATACCTCGGGATACGCGCATCAGGGATGTCGGCAGCCACGACGCCGTGGTCAAGGCGATCCTGGCCGGCGAAGGCGACGCCGGCTTCATCCGGACCGGGATGATCGAACAGCTCGTTTCCGAGAACAAGCTCGACCCGACGCGCCTGCACGTCGTCAACCGCAAGGAGTACCCCGGGTTTCCCTATCTCGTATCGACTCACCTGTACCCGGAGTGGGCGTTCGTTGCGCTGCCGCAAGTCGACATGCAGCGCGTGCGCAGGATCGCGGCCGCGCTGATGTCCCTCGAAGCGTCGCACCCGGCTGCGCGCGGGGCGGGCATTGCCGGTTTTGCGCCGCCGCACGACTACCTCCCGGTCGAGAACATCATGCGCGCGCTCCGCTCGCCCCCTTTTGACAAGGTGGAGCCGATCACCCTCGCCGACGTCTGGAAACAGCATCGCCCCACCGTGATCGTTCTGTTCACCTCCATCGCGTCAGTGAGCCTGCTCCTCGTGCTGCTGGTACGGCGCAATCGCCAGATCGAACACGCGCGCGAGGCCGCCGAGGAAGCCAACATCGCCAAGAGCCGCTTTCTCGCCACGATGAGCCACGAAATCCGCACGCCGATGAACGGCATCCTCACCATGGCGCAATTGCTGGAGATGGAAGGCTTGACGGAGAAGGAGCGAAACGCCTACGCCCGCGTGATCCTCAACTCCGGCCAGACCCTGTTGACCCTTCTCAACGATGTCCTGGACCTATCCAAGGTTGAAGCCGGCCGCCTGGAACTGGCGCGTGTGGCCTTTGAGCCGGGCAGGCTCATCGACGAAACCGTGGAATTGTTCAAGGAGCAGGCTCACGGGCGCGACCTCGCCCTCGAATCGGCCTGCCAGGTACCGGAAGGGCGCCGCTATTGGTCCGATCCGGCGCGGCTGCGCCAAATGCTCTCAAACCTCGTCAGCAATGCCATCAAGTTCACTCAGAGCGGATTCGTCCGCGTGGAAGCGGCTGAGGTCGCGGGCGACGGGCTGGCCCAAGGGCAGGCGCTCATCGAATTCGCCGTCAGCGACAGCGGTATCGGCATTCCCCCCGACAAGCACTCCCTGCTGTTCAAGCCGTTCTCGCAGGTCGATGGCTCGAATACGCGCCAGTTCGGCGGCACTGGCCTAGGATTGTCCATCATCCGCAGCCTCGCACGGCTGATGGGGGGAGAGGCCGGTTGCACCAGCGAAGTCGGCAAGGGCTCGCGATTCTGGTTCCGCGTGCGCGCGGAAATCCTGCGCGAGGACGAGCAAGGCGATGAACTTCCACGACCAGAACAATCGTTCCACCGGACCAGGATCCAGCTTGCCGGCCACGCATTGGTGGTGGAGGACAACGCGATCAACCGCGTGGTCATCGAGGAAATGCTCACCAGGATCGGTGTCACGGTACGCTGCGTCGAAAACGGCCAGTTGGCGGTGGAGGCGCTGGCATCCGGCGAAGCGCCCGACCTCGTGCTGATGGATGTGCAAATGCCAGTCATGGATGGCATCTCCGCCACGCGAGCCATTCGCCAACGGGAGGGCGAAACGTCGCAGAAGCGATCGCCCATCATTGCGCTCACGGCCGGCGCTTTCGAGGGCGACCGCCAGCGCTGCCTCGAGGCGGGGATGGACGACTTTCTCGCGAAGCCGATCGACCTCCACGACTTGAGGATGGTGCTGGAAAAGTGGCTGCGTCCCGATGGCCAAGGATGAGGGGGACTCGCGTTCTGTTGGAGGAAGATCACGGCATCCATCGGAAAACGGCGATTGACCTTTTTTGGGGGCGGCTGAACTAACGGTACAGAAGGCCTGGGACGGCGCTCAGGCCCTTGAGCGCGCACGGTCAACTTCGTACCTCCTGATTCTGATTGCCATCCAGATCCAAATGAACTGGATGGCCGCCACGGGGGCAATCCGCGCTTCGCCCATTTCGCATTGCCCCATCCTCGCGATGAACGCCAACGCGTGCGATCAGGATCCGTACGTCTCTCGAAAATACAGGGCAGACCACGGTTTATAGTTATTGTGAGCAAAAGACGCCAGGGACGCGTTTTTCCTGAGGAATGAATTCGAGTTGGCTGCATGCCTCTACGCCCCCCGCATCCACCTCAGCGGCGTGCCGCCGCACCTCATACAGCGCGGCCACAACCGCCAAGCGTGATGCTTTGCCGAAGTCCCTTCTCCCCCTCAGATTGCACCCCAACTCGAACATTCGCCAAAATGAGGGCCGGAAAGATGGACATCAACGAAATCCCCTTTGGCACAACCGATTGGTCCGAGGTCGAGCGGACCGAGCACGGAGGCGAAAGGAGCGTTGCGTATTGGAGAACCCGGCAGTTCGGAAACATACGAGTCCGAATGGTCGAATATTCGCCCGGCTGCTTGGCAGTGATAACCCGGTACTAGCGGGGCTTCGCGGCGGGCCTTTGACGCGGAATCGCCGCCGCTCGGCGATCGCCCCGATGGACGGTCGGGGCCGTTTGCAATTGCGCAAAGGCCGCCGAACCTCACCGAGCTTGCGAAGAAATCTACGCCGGGCGGGACGGCCGAGGCTGCCGGCGTTGTCCCGCTCGACATCGGGTCTTCCTCCCCAGCGGCGCGCCGGATCGCTGCCCGGCGGGTGCCGCTTCAGTCGAGGGCAAGCTGCGCCTTGATCCAGACGGCGCGGCCCGGCTCGTTGACGCGGGTGGTCTGAACGTAGCCGGCGACTCCCCCCATCGGCGACCCGGTTCGACTGATGTGCTCTGCGTACTTCCTGTCGAACACGTTGTCGATGCCAATGGCGATCAGCGCACCTTTGGCCGGCTTGTAGCTGCCGTTGAGGGAGAGCACGCCGAAGCCCGGGGTGCGGCCGATGTCCTGGCCGACGATGTTGCCCTTGCCGGCGTCGAAGCGGTCCTGCGCGGCCACCAGACGCAGCAGGGAGCCCACCGACCACGTGCCGTTGTCGTAAGTCAGGCCGAGGCGGCCCTCCAGCGGCGGCAACTGGGCGAGCGGCCGGCCGTCGGTTTCGTTGTCGCCGCGCACATAGGCCAGGGTGCCGTTCACGGTCCACGACGGTCGGAGCGCGTAGGCCAGGCTCGCTTCCCCGCCCCAGGTGGTGGCGTCGATGTTGCGGGTGACGCTGATGCGGCGCACCGGGCTGGTCTTGACGACGCCCGACTGGATCATGATGTAGTCGTCCACCTTGCCGTAGAAACCGGAAACGGAGGCCGACCACGGCGCGCCCTTGTAGATCGCGCCGATATCCAGTTGGGTGGTCTTTTCGGGGCGGGTGTCGAAGGCGCTGTTGGTGGTCAGGCTCTCCTTGGTGAAGGAGATGAGTTCCCAGTAGTCGGGAAAACGTTCGCTGTGGCCCAGGCCGGCGAACAGGGTCGTGGGGCTGCTTTCCAGGTTGTGCTCGTAGCGGGCGAAGCCGCTGCTCAACAAGTCATCGCGGCGTTTGCCCGACGTCGGGTTGGCGATCGCATAGGCTCTGCTGAGTTCGTCGCGGGCGGTCAGCCGGGCGGCCCGCTTGTCCTGGGCGCGCCAGTCGTCGGCACGCAGGCCGGCGACCACGCGATCGCGGTCGCCTATCCAGTGGGTGAGTTCGCCGAACAGGCCGAAGTTGCGGAAGCTGGCGTCCTCGACTCGCGCCAGCGTGCCGACGTTCGGCGCCCCTGCGGCGGCGGAAGCCATGGCCGAGCGCAGCGTGTGTTTGTTGGTCTGATAGTCCACGCCCGCCTGCAGCCTGGTGGTTTCGGAAAAGCGCAGGCCGATGACGGCGCGGCCGCCCACGGTTTCGCGGTCCGGGTTGTTGACCATGAACATGGCGCTGGCGGGCTTGTCCCGCAGGCTGTAGTTGTCCATCACGTGATCGACGTAGTTGTAGTAGATCTGGGTTTCCAGCTTGTCCACCAGCGGGGAAAGATTCGCTTTCTGGAACTTGAAGCCGAGGTTCCGCCGGTTGAACTCCACGCCGTCCATGGTGCGATCGGCGTAGGCTGCTTCGCCGTCGCTGGCCGCGGCGGAAAGTTCGACGCGCGTGTCCTTGTCGGGTGTCCAGCCCAGGGCGCCGTTCGCGCTCCAGCGGGTGTAGCGGGAAAACACTTTCTGGCCGCCGCCGTCCTCGTAGTCCCCGGAGTGCGAACGTGTGCCGCTGCCCTGGACGTAGAACAGCGGGTTGCCCGCCCGCGCTTCCAGTACTTCGTCGTGGCGCCCGAAGCTGCCGCCCATCAGGCTGCCGTTGACCTTCCAGCCGGGCTGTTCGAAGCGCTTGATGTCGCGCTCGAAAAGCACCGACCCGGCGGAGCTGCCCGGCCCGTTCATCACGCTCTGGGGCCCCTTGATGACGGTGATGCGGTCGTAGGCTTCAGGAAAAACGTAAGCGGTCGGCGGGTCCATGCGCATGCCGCAGCCGCCGAGAATCTGCTCGCCGTCGAGCAGCACGTTCAACCGGGAGCCCGCCATGCCGCGCAGTACAGGATCGCCGTCGGTGCCGCCTTTGCGGATCACCGAAAAACCGGGAATGGACTTCAGGTAGTCCGCGCCGTCGTGGGCGGGCACCGGCTGGCGCGGCCGCTTCGGGTCGGTCACCACCTTGAGCGGCTCTTCCATCCGTGGTGCCGTGATCACGATAGTGTCGAGATCGGCGGTTTGGCCGAAGGCCACCGAACTGATCGAAAAAGCACCCGAAATGGCTAGGGCCACACGGCTGAGTTTAGGTTGCACAGTGAGTTTCTCCGTGATTATTTGTTCATTGGGAATTGGCTCGCGGGCGGCGTCCACGATCGGGCGCCCCCCATTGACTCGCTCAGGCCGGGGCCAGGTTTTCGGCGGCGAACTCCCAGTTGATGGTCTTCTCCAGCACGGCAGTGACGTAGTCAGCGCGGCGGTTTTGGTAGTCCAGGTAGTAGGCGTGCTCCCAGACGTCGATGGTCAGCAGGGGCTTCATCGAGGAAACCAGCGGCGTGTCGGCATTGGCCGTCCTCATGACTTTGAGGCGCTTGCCGTCCAGCACCAGCCAGGCCCAGCCGCTGCCGAACTGCGCGTTGGCGGCTGCGGCGAATGCCTTCTTGCACGCGTCCAGACTGCCGAATGATTCATCGATGAGGCGTTTCAACTCGGCAGGTGGTACGCCGCCTCCCGCAGGCCGCAAGCTGCGCCAATAGAACGCGTGGTTCCAGGCTTGGGCCGCATTGTTGAAGATGGCAACCTTGTCTTGCTTGCCTGCGGTGGACCGAACGACCTCCTCCAGTTTCATCGAGGCATACTCGGTGCCCGCTGCAAGCTTGTTCAGATTTTCGACGTAGGTGCGGTGGTGCTTGCCATGGTGAAAGCTCAGCGTCCTGGCGGAGATCACCGGATCGAGGGCGTTCTCGGTGTAAGGCAGTGGCGGAAGGACATGGGGACCCGCGCCTTGCGGGACCGGGGGAAGGCGCGACATTCCGGCGCTCAGGCTCGCGCCGGCAGCAAGGAGCAGGAAACGCCGGCGACTAGTTGGGGTGTGAAAAATGGTGGACTGTCTTTTCATGATGATCCCTCCTGACTTTCAGTTGCGCGACGGGGAAGCCCAGGCATCCTGGGCCCCGGGCGCCAAGCCGCAGCGGCTTGGGCCGTCAGACGCGGCCAAGTGGCGTCGCGTGCAGCGAGCGAACGCGATAGACCTGCGCGCTTCTACTGCGCGGCCAGTTGCGTAGCTTCTTTGTGGGAGCGTCGAAAAGGCCCTACCGAACGGTGTGGCGATATCGTCTTGCCCGCTTGCGCGAAAGAGGGGGGCGCAAAATCCTGCGCGCCCGTCTGTTTGGCGAAGTCCGGCATAGGCCGCCGGCTGGGGCAGAACCTTGACAACGGGAATCCAGCCTGCGGATCCTTCCAGCGCGCATGCGCTTTACGGAGCCCGCGCTCGTTCCTCGCCGCAGCGCGGAAAATCCGGCGGTGATATCAGCTAGTTCGGATCAGGCGAACAGGAGAGGGGGAGCACGCGGACGGGCCTGGGGCCAGACCGGTGCTTTGCGCGGGGGGCACCCGGCGCTGACCGGTCCGGAGCATGCGTACTGGATCGATTTGGGAGCGAGCAGCAGCGGTGCGGCCACTGCAGCAGCGTCCTGGGCGGACATGCAGAACTTGCAGTGCGGGCTTTGGGAAGGTGACTTTGGGTCGGCGGGGCCGCCGGCAACATCGACCAGGACTCGCTGTATCCCGAACGACGTACACATCTCGACGACCTGCAGATTCTGGCTGCGCGCCAGAACATAGGAGAGCGTCGGCACCAGCGCATTGATGAGCGCGGCAACTAGCGCAATTCTCAGCAGTCCCGCGACATGAGCACGACGCATTGCTATTCCTGGAAGAATCGAGCGTGCTACCGAAACGACCATGGCCCACCCCGGAAGAGGACCGAGCGGAGGATCGCGGGCGGCATCCTAACGTGGATTGCCATGGGCGCTCAAGTTGGGCGGGGCTGAGCGGCGCCCAACTTGCAATGCGTGAAAAGGAAACCGCCCCGGCCGGGGCGGTCCCAGGTCAACTTTCGCTGCCATCAGCCAGCCCTCCGGGGACTGGGCAGCGGCACCGTCAGGCGGCGACGGCCAGGATCACCGCGGAGGCCTTGAACACGGCCGTGGCGCTCCCGCCGACCTTGAGGCCAAGCTCGGTGTTGGCCTCGTGGGTGATGGTGGCATGCACCGCCGCCCCGCCCGGCAAATCGATCGTCACTTCGGCGCTCACCGGCCCCTGGGTGATCTTGGAAATGGTGCCGCTGAGGCAATTGCGTGCGGAGAGTTTCACATCCCCGCCTTCCGCCATCACCAGCACGGAACTGGCTTTAACCAGTGCCGTCACCTCGCTGCCTACAGCGAGACCCAGGCTGCTCACGCTGTCGTTGGTCACCACCGCGGCAATACTGTCGCCGCCCGCCGTCGTCAGATCCACCTCGGAATTGATCGCCCCCGGCTTGACTGCGGTAACCTTGCCCTTGAATACGTTTCTTGCGCTGATTTTCATGATGTTTACCTTTCTCTCTGCCGGCGCACCCCGCAAAATCGGGTTCCCGTACCCACCATACAACCACGCCGCCGAACCGGGGTGCGCCCAGAGAATGTGATCGAAAGCGACTGAACCGGCGTCGGGATGACAATTGCCGGCTAGCCAAACCCCTTGTCCAGGGCATGCAGTGTAGGGGCATGGCCTCATCCGTCACAACCACAGCGCATCTTCACATCAACCGATTGAATTCTCTCGTTTTGGCGATTGGCGCTATATAGCTGGCTACCCACCACCCCATGACCACACGACGCCCCATCCAACACAAGCTCCTGGGAAGACTCGCCGTCGATACGGAATTCGGCGCCTTTCTCGGCGGCACCCGCATCCGCCTGCTGGAGGCCATCGAGCGCTACGGGTCGATCACCCAGGCGGCCAAGGCGGTGCCGCTGTCGTACAAAGCCGCCTGGGATGCCGTCGATGCCATCAACAACCTGGGCGAACAGCCGGTGGTCGAGCGCTCCACCGGTGGGCGCCACGGCGGCGGCACGACGCTGACGCCCTATGGCCGGCGGCTGGTGGCGATGTACCGCGCGGTGGAGCAGGAGTACCAGGCGGCGCTGGATCGCCTGGCCGGACGGCTTGGCGAAACCGGCGCCGGAGACATTGCGCAGTTCCAGGGCATGCTGCGGCGCATGTCCATGAAAACCAGCGCGCGCAACCAGTTCGTCGGGCCCATCACCAGCCTGCGCGAAGGGCCGATCAGTTTCGAGGTGCGCCTGCGCCTGGACGAGGAAAACGAACTGGCCGCCGTCATCACCCGGGAGAGCGCCGAAGACCTAGGGCTGAGCATCGGCATGGAGGTCCATGCCTTCGTGAAGGCGCACTCGGTGATCCTGCTCACCGATCCGGCAATCCGTACCACGGCGCGCAACCAGTTGTGGGGCACGGTGTCGCGCATCCACGAAGGGCCGGTGACGGCCGAGGTGAGTGTGGCCCTGCGCAATGGGCGGCAGGTCACGGCGGTCGTGACCCACGAATCCGTGGCGAAATTGGCGCTGGAGGTGGGCAATCCCTGCTGCGCGGTTCTGGATGCCTCCAGCGTGATCCTCGCCCGTTTCACCTGAGAGCGACGCGCTCCTGCGGCGCCTGACGGATACCCGCAGGCTTCAGGGCACGCTCTTCACCAGACGCGGCGATTCTCCGGGCGTGCCGCGCAAGAGTTGATGGCAGGTGAGACACCCCACCAGGATCTCGCCATACAAAGCGCCCGCCTGCTGAAGCTCCCCCTTCTCCGCCACCGCCGCAAGGCGCTGGGCCTTGCCAAACGTGGCCTGCCACATAGCCGGAATCTGGCGGATGTTCTCCTCCGTCACCTTCTCCAGCGCGATGTAGGGATAGACGTGTCCGCGCGGTGACGGATGATTGACCAGCCGCAGCGCACTCTCCGCGGCCTGCTTGCCGTTCTCCAACCATCCGAGCTGGCATCCACCCCGTGTATGTCGTCAAGCCAGCGCTGCCAGGGAACTGCTTGCCGCCTTGCAGGCGGCGCAATGCAACCAACCGCCACCCTTGCATGCTCGGGCGATGGGGAATGAACCGATTTGGTCGCGAAGTATCGTGGGACCGCGGCTTGATTTATTCGCAGGAGTGCAGCAGGCTCAGCGCGGCCTGAACAGGTCGAGCGCCCTCCGGCGCATTCCCGTACATCTGATCAACCAGTCCGGGGGTTACTCACAAAGACCGGCGATCATGATCGCCGGCGGCAACCGGCCATAAGCGGGCCTTGGACTGTACGCGCCTGACGGACATCAGCCGATTACTTCTAAAACCGAGCGGGGCGTATCGCGCTGAGACTCGCCGATCGATTTCTTATGAATATTCGTGATCTTTGACAGCACTCTAGCCC
>JBAWHH010000634.1:0-5628 GCA_049593715.1 Rhodocyclaceae bacterium | reverse complement strand
GCGCTGGCCAGCGTCACCCGCGCCTGGACCTTCTCCCGCGTTTCGAACAGGCTGGGCACCCAGGGCTCGGCGGCGCCGATCAGTTCCTCTTCGCGGCAGCCGATCATGCGGCCGATGTCGAGAAAATGGATGGTGTAGATGATCTGGTCCTGAAGGAAGGTGCCGACGTTCACCACATAACCGACGCTGCCGCGGCGCACCAGCAGATGGCCCGTGCCGACGCCGGGAAACGTGCCGTCGTTGCGCACGTTGCGCGTCACCCGCACCGCGTCGCCGTAGTCGAAACGGGGAAGCATGGCGGCCTCAGCGGAAGATTTCGGAAATCGGCACGAACACGGTCTTCGGTTCGTGCATGTGGAACACCTTGAAGACTTTTTCCGTGCGCGCGTCGGAGACTACGAAGTCTTCGTAGGCCCGGGCCAGCAGCCGCCGATGGCGGGCGGTCTCTGCTGCATCGTCCATCGCCTCCGCCGGCTCCTTGCCCAGGTAATCATGGAAACGCTGCAGGATGTGCAGACGATTGACCTGAACCACCGAAGGCTCGTAGACGATACCGAAGAAATCGAGGAACTCCTCGGCCGTGGACAGATCGGCCAGTTCGTCCTGCAGGCGGGATGTGGTCATGGTGTTCTCCTTGTCTTCGTCGGTTCAGTCAGGATAAGGCGCACCGCCGCGTGCAGTGGCCTGGGCGCGGCGGGCAACGTCCAGCAACACATGGGAACCGAGACGATCGCCGGCATCCATCTCGGTGAGCTTCTCCAGCATGGCAAGTCCGGGCTCCACCTCGCCGCAGCGCAGCGCCAGATAGCCCGCCGCCTTGAGGGTCATCAGGTAAAACCGCACCAGCCCCATGTTCAGCGGCACGCCTTCGCCCAGGTGGCGCAGCGAAAGTTCGCGCCAATCATCGGGAAAGCCGAGCCGCTGGGCGGCCACTGCCAGCGCCCGGTCGGCTACGATCTGGGCGTCGCGCAAGCGGTGCTGGTAATAATAGAAGCGGTACAGCGACACCAGAACCGATAGATGGGTCGGCGCCAGGAAATAGGCGCGCAGCAGCAACGGCTCGGCCGTGCCTTCGGCGTAACGCAGCGAGGCTTCCTTAATCAGCCCTTCGGGCTCCTCACCGAGGGGCTCCTCGAAGTAGAGCGGTTCGCCGCAGAGCTTGAGCAGATCCATCAGGCACCTGTAAGGCTGTTGGCGGGCCGGACGTCGCAATCGCAGCCGCGGCCATCGCATACGGGGCAGGACTGGACCTCGACCCGGGGCTCGATGCCCGCCGCGGCGAGCCGCGCTTCCAGGGAGCGTATGCGCTCCAGCATGCAGGCCATGGCCTTGCCCACCGGATCCGGAATGAGGTGGTGATCCAGGTTGATGCCGTCGGTGAAGACCCGACCGCCTTCCACGTCTTCGTTGCGCACGATGCGGCCGGGAATCCCGACCACGGTGCGGTCGGGAGGCACGTCTTTCACCACCACCGAATTGGCGCCCACGCGCCCCCGCTCGCCCACCACGATAGGGCCGAGAATCTTCGCCCCGGCACCGACGACCACACCGGATCTCAGCGTCGGGTGGCGCTTGCCCTTGCGGCGGCTGGTGCCGCCCAAAGTGACCCCGTGGTAAAGCGTCACATCGTCGCCGATTTCCGCCGTTTCGCCGATCACAACCCCTGCGCCGTGATCGATGAAGAACCGTCGCCCTATTTGGGCGGCGGGATGGATATCCACGTTGGTCCACAGCCGTGCCGCGAAGGCGACGAAGCGCGCGGCGTAGCGCCATTGCCGCCGCCACAGCGCCTGGGCGAAGCGGTGCAGCATCACCGCGTGGACGCCGGGATAAGTAGTCAGCACTTCCCAGCGCGTTCGCGCCGCCGGGTCGCGGTCGAACACGCAGTCCACGTCCTCCCGCAGCAGGGCAAACAGGCCCACGGGGGGTTCGGCGAGGACAATGGTTTCGGCGCTCATGTCTGCCCCGTTACGAAACCAGGTGGCCCTTCGGCCGGGCCAGTTCGCCGTAAAACGTTTCCAAGTCCGTGGGCGCTGGCGTGCGCTTGGCGCGGGTGACGAAGCCACGGATCCGCTCCAGCAAAGCACCGGCTTCCGCCTGACTCAAGATCACGCCCAGTTGAGCGTAGGCCGCGACGACGCCATGGGTACCGGAGTGTTTGCCCAGCACCAGCCGATGGGTGCGGCCGACTTCTTGCGGATCGATGGCCTGGTAGTTGGCCGGATCCTTGAGCAGGCCGTCGACGTGGATGCCCGCCTCATGGGTGAAGGCGCCTTCGCCCACCAGGCTCTTGTGCCATCCCACCGGCCGGCCGGAGGCATGGGCGACGGCTTGGGACAGCGCCGGAAAAGCGCGCATGTCGATGCCGGTGTCGATGCCGTAGAGCTTGGTCAGCCCGAGCGTGACTTCTTCCAGCGGCGCATTGCCGGCCCGCTCGCCGAGGCCGTTCACCGTGGTGTTGACGTGGGTCGCGCCCGAGCGGGCGGCGGCCAGGGTGTTGGCGGTGGCCAGCCCGAGGTCGTCGTGGGCGTGCATTTCGATTTCGATGTAAACCACCGAGCGCAGCGTGGCGATGCGCTCGGCAACGCCGAACGGCTCCATCACACCCAGGGTGTCGGCGAAGCGGAAACGCCGCGCGCCGGCCTCCTGGGCGACTTCCGCGCAACGCAACAGGAAATCCACGTCGGCGCGCGAAGCATCCTCGGCGCCGACGCCCACGTCCAGTCCCAGATCCAGCGCCCGCGCGACGTGTTCGCGGATGGCGGCGATGGCCCACTCGCGGGACTTGCCCAGCTTGTGGGCGATCTGCTGGTCGGAGACGGGCAGAGAGATGTCCACCATGTGCACGCCCAGATCGCGGCAGAACGCGATGTCGTCGGCGCGCATCCGGCTCCACACCAGCAGCCGCGCTTTGAGGCCGAGGTCGGCCACGGCGCGGATGCTGTCGCGTTCCTCCGCACCCATCGCCGGAATGCCCACTTCCAGTTCCGGCACGCCCAGGCCGTCGAGCCGGCGCGCGATGTCCAGCTTTTCCTGCAACGTGAAGGCGACGCCGGCGGACTGCTCGCCATCGCGTAGCGTGGTGTCGTCGATGATGACTTGGCGGGGCTTGGTCATGGCGCAGCGCTCATCCATAGACCGGCGCAAAGGCCTTTTCCGGCTCCGTCACGGGACCGTTCTCGCCCCAGTAGGGCGACAGCTTGCGCAACTGGGCGATCACCGGCGGCACGGCGGCGATCACCTTTTCGATTTCTTCCGCCGTGTTGTAGCGCGACAGCGAAAAGCGGATGGTGCCGTGGGCCGCCGTGTAGGGAATGCCCATGGCGCGCATGACGTGGGAAGGCTCCAGCGACCCGGAGGTGCAGGCCGAGCCGCTGGATGCCGCGATCCCCAGCTTGTTGAGCAGCAGGAGGATGGCTTCGCCTTCGACGTATTCGAAGGCGATGTTGGCGGTGTTGGGCAGGCGGTTGCCCGGATCGCCGGTGACGAAGGCATTGGGAACCTGGGCCAGGATGCCCGCTTCCAGCCGGTCCCGCAGCGCGCGGACCGTGGTGTTCTCGGCCTCCATGTGCTGCAGCGCCATCTCCGCCGCCAGGCCGAGGCCAACGATGGAGGTGGTGTTTTCCGTCCCCGAGCGCCGGCCGCGCTCCTGGTGGCCACCGCGCAGCAAGGGGCGGAAACGGGTGCCGCGCCGCAGGTACAGCACGCCGACACCCTTGGGCGCATGCAGTTTGTGCCCCGACACGGAAAGCATGTCGATATTGGTGGACTTGAGATCCAGCGGTACCTTGCCCACCGCCTGGACGGCGTCGGTATGGAAAAGCACGCCGGCTTCCCGCGCCATTTCCGCCATTTCCTCCACCGGGAACAAGCTGCCGGTTTCGTTATTGGCCCACATCACCGACACCACCGCCACCCGCTCGGAGAGGGTGCTGCGGTACTCGTTCAGATCGAGCCGCCCGAGCCGGTCCACCTTGAGGTAATGGACGCGGTAGCCGTCCTTCTCCAGGTGCTGGCACAGGGCGAGCACAGCCGGATGCTCCAGTACCGTGGTGATGATTTCCTTGCGCTCGGGATGGGCGCGCAGGGCGGACATGATCGCCGTGGAATCGGATTCGGTGCCGCAGGAGGTGAACACGATTTCCGAATCGTGTTCCGCCCCCAGCAGTTCCTGTACCTGCAAACGCGCCTTCTTGATCGCCAGGCCGACGCGGTTGCCGAAGCTGTGCATGGACGACGGATTGCCGAACTGCTCGGAGAAGTAAGGCAGCATCGCCTCCACCACCGCCGGATCACAGGCGGTGGTGGCATTGTTGTCGAGGTAAATGCCGCTCATCTCAGGCTCCGCTGGCGCGGGCGTAGCTGCCGACCCGGGTCGGCACAACGCGGATCACTTCCTTGAGTTCTTCCATCAGCCGCTCCTGGATGCCCGCCAGGGTGACCGATTCCATCTGGCAGCCAGCGCAGGCGCCGGTCATGCTGACGTAAACGGTCTTGTCATCGATGTCGATCAGTTCCAGGTCGCCGTGGTCGCGCTGCAGTGTGGGGCGTACGGATTCGATGACGCGTTCGATGCGGCGGATACGTTCCAGGTTGGTGAGCTTCTTGGGCGCGGCCTTGACCTTCACCGGCGCCGGGCGGAACACTTCGCCGCGCTCCGACATGACCTTGCCGAGGATGTCCTCGATCCCTTCGTGGCAGGCTGCGCAGCCGCCGCCGGCTTTGGTGAAGTTGATGATGTCCTGCACCGACGACAGATTGTTGGCCCGCACCGTGTCCTCGATGAGTTTGGAGTCGACGGCGAAGCACTTGCACACCAGTTCGCCTTCGTCGTGATCGTCGGACCACTTCTCGCCGCGGTAATTGGCCACGGCCGCCTGAAGCGCTTCACGGCCCATCACGGAACAGTGCATCTTCTCCGGCGGCAGGCCGTCCAGGTAATCGGCGATGTCCTGGTTGCTCACCTGCAGCGCCTGATCCAGCGTCTTGCCCTTGATGATTTCGGTGAGGGCCGACGAGGAAGCGATCGCCGAACCGCAGCCGAAAGTCTGAAATCCGGCGTCCTGAATGGTCTGGGTCGCCGGATCGACTTTCAGCATCAGGCGCAGCGCGTCGCCGCAACTGATGGAGCCTACTTCGCCGACGGCATTGGCGCCATCCAGCACGCCGGCATTGCGCGGGTTGAAGAAATGCTCTTTGACCTTATCGGTGTATTCCCACATGGTCGTCTCCTCGGTCAGGCGCTGAACGACTGGCCACAGGCACAGCTCGCAGACGCGTTGGGGTTGTTGAATTTGAAGCCGGTGCCGGTGATGGTGTCGTAGAAATCGACGGTCACGCCCTCGATCATGGGGGCGGTGAGGGGATCGACGAGCACCTTGATGCCTTCGACCTCCAGGACGAGGTCGTCTTCCTGTTTCTCGGACTCTAGCGTTACGCCGTACTGCAGCCCCGCGCACCCGCCGCCCGAAACGGAGATCCGGATGCCGAATACCGGCTTTTCC
This sequence comes from Rhodocyclaceae bacterium, assembly GCA_049593715.1. GTDB lineage: Bacteria > Pseudomonadota > Gammaproteobacteria > Burkholderiales > Rhodocyclaceae > JBAWHH01. The sequence continues at coordinate 124 of JBAWHH010000634.1, read as the reverse complement.
GCACCTACTGCAAAGCGCCTCACGGCTTTTACCGCTTTTGGGGTCAGGGTGATCATGGGCTCGTCTCCGGTTTGCTCTCGTGGTCTATGGCAGCCAATGTGCAACCGCCGTGCCAGCCCGGAAA
>JBAWHH010000633.1:0-1910 GCA_049593715.1 Rhodocyclaceae bacterium | reverse complement strand
CGGATTGCCGAGTTTGGTTTCGCACTTGGCAATTTCGCCCTCGATGCGAGCAATCTCCTTGTCGATGCGTTCCCGCTCCGCCACCACGTCCACCTCGATCTTCAGCAGGAGGCGGAAATCGCCGGCGATGGCCACCGGGGCATCCGAGTCGGGCAGCAGGTCACCCGCGGCCGTCACATCCGAAAGTTTCGCCAGGGCCACGAGGTAGGGCGCGAATCGCTCCACCTGGGTCCGGTCCCCCGCCGCGATCAAAGGCACTTTCTGGGCCGGTGACAGGTTCATCTCGCCGCGCAGGCTGCGGCAGGCGTTGACCATTTCCTTCAGCGTGGCGACCGCCGATTCCGCGGCTTCGTCGATGCGCGCCGCCTGGGATTGGGGGTAAGGCTGCAGCATGATGCTGTCGCCTCCCTTGCCCGCCAGGCCTTTCACCGACTGCCACAGTTCTTCGGTGATGAAGGGAACGACGGGGTGGGCGAGGCGCAGGATGGCTTCCAGCACCGCCAGCAACGTGGCGCGGGTGGCGCGCTGGCGGGCCGGGTCGCCCTGCTGGATCTGCACTTTGGCCAGTTCCAGGTACCAGTCGCAGTATTCGTCCCAAACCAGTTCGTAAATCGCCCGCGCGGCGAGGTCGAAGCGGTATTCGGTGAAGTGTTTTTCCACTTCCGCTGCGACGCGCTGCAGGTGGCTGAGGATCCAGCGGTCGGCGAAAGACAGGTCGGCGGCGGGAATGGTGTCGATGCCCTGGCCCACGTCCTTGTCGGCGCAGTTCATCAGCACGAAGCGGGTGGCGTTCCACAGTTTGTTGCAGAAGTTGCGGTAGCCCTCGCAGCGCTTGAGGTCGAACTTGATGTCCCGCCCCGGCGAGGCGAGGCTGGCGAAAGTGAAACGCAAGGCGTCCGTGCCGAAGGCGGGAATCCCTTCCGGGAATTCCTTGCGCGTGCGCTTTTCGATGGCCTGGGCCTGGCGCGGATCCATCAGGCCGGTGGTGCGCTTGCCCACCAGTTCGGGCAGGCCGATGCCGTCGATGAGGTCGATGGGATCGAGCACGTTGCCTTTGGACTTCGACATCTTCTGGCCTTCGCCATCGCGGATCAGGCCGTGGACGTAGACGTGGTGGAACGGGATCTTGCCGGTGATGTGTTTGGTCATCATCACCATGCGCGCCACCCAGAAGAAGATGATGTCGAAGCCGGTGACCAGCACGGAGGAGGGCAGGTACAGATCCAGCGCCGGGTTGGATTCGGCGGGGTACGCCGGCGTCCAGTCCAGGGTGGAGAAGGGCCACAGGGCGGAGGAGAACCAGGTGTCGAGCACGTCTTCGTCGCGGCACAGTTGCCCCGCTTCGATCTGGGCGTGGAGATGGGCGAGGCGGTTCGCCTCCTCGGCATACGCTTCCGGCGCGGCGCCCTGGGCCTGGCACTCATGGACGGATTTCTGCAGTTGGGCGATCTCAGCTTCCAGCCTGGCCTTCCACTGGCGCAGGGCGTCTTCTTCCCTGACGGCGACGTAGGTGTGCCCGTCCTCGTCGTACCAGGCGGGAATGCGGTGGCCCCACCACAACTGGCGCGAGATGCACCAGTCCTGGATATTGTTGAGCCACTGGTTGTAAGTGTTGACCCAGTTCTCGGGCACAAACTTGATCTCGCCCGAGGCGACACATTCCAGCGCCTTGCCGGCGATGGAAGTGCCGTCCGCCCCGGCTTTGCTCATGGCGACGAACCACTGGTCGGTGAGCATGGGCTCCACGACTTCGCCGGTGCGGCCGCAGCGCGGCACTTTGAGGCGGTATTTCTCGGTTTTCTCCAGCAGGCCCTGGACCTCCAGGTCGGCGACGATCCGCTTGCGCGCGGCGTAGCGGTCCAGGCCGCGGTAGGTTTCCGGAGCGTTGTCGTTGATCTGCGCTTCCAGGG
>JBAWHH010000632.1:0-8804 GCA_049593715.1 Rhodocyclaceae bacterium | reverse complement strand
GCGATGCGTTTGCGCGGCAGGTCCACTTCCAGCACTTTCACTTTGACCACATCGCCGGCTTTCACCACGGTGTGGGGATCCTTGACGAAGGTGCGTGACAGCGCGGAGATGTGCACCAGCCCATCCTGGTGCACGCCGACATCGACGAAAGCGCCGAAGTTGGTGACGTTGGTCACCACACCTTCCAGCAGCATCCCCGGTTCCAGATCCTTGAGGCCCTCCACGCCTTCGCGGAAGGCGGCGGTCTTGAATTCCGGGCGCGGGTCTCGGCCGGGCTTTTCCAGTTCCTTGAGGATGTCCTTGACGGTCGGCAGCCCGAAGCGTTCGTCGACATATTTGCCCGGGTCCAGCGCGTCGAGGAAACGGGCGTCGCCGATGACTTCCCGTAGCGGCTTGCGGAGGTCGTCGAGGATGCGCTTGACCACCGGATAGGCTTCCGGGTGCACGGCCGAGCTGTCCAGCGGATTGTCGCCGTTGGCGATGCGCAGGAAGCCGGCAGCCTGCTCGAAGGTCTTGTCCCCCAGACGCGGCACCTGCTTCAGCGCCGTGCGGTCCTTGAACGGCCCCTGGGCATCGCGTTGGGCGACGATGTTGGCGGCGAGCCCGCTGTTCAGCCCGGAAACCCGCGTCAGTAGCGGCACCGAAGCGGTATTGACGTCCACGCCCACGGCGTTGACGCAATCTTCCACCACAGCGTCCAGCGCTTTGGCGAGGCGCGACTGGCTGGCGTCGTGCTGGTACTGGCCGACGCCGATGGCCTTCGGGTCGATCTTCACCAGCTCGGCCAGTGGATCCTGCAGCCTGCGGGCGATGGAGACGGCGCCGCGCAAGCTGACGTCCAGCTCGGGAAATTCTTTCGCCGCGAACTCCGAGGCGGAATAGACGCTGGCGCCCGCTTCCGACACGACGATCGAGGTGAGCTTGAGTTCGGGATGGCGCTTGATCAGTTCGCCCGCCAGCTTGTCGGTCTCGCGGGAGGCGGTGCCGTTGCCGATGGCGATGAGCTGGGCACCGTGTCTGGCGGCCAGTTTGGCCAGGGTGTGGAGCGAGCCGTCCCAGTCGTTGCGCGGCGCGTGGGGGTAGATCGTGGCCGTGTCCAGCAGCTTGCCCGTGGCGTCCACCACCGCCACTTTGACACCGGTGCGCAGGCCCGGATCGAGGCCGATGGTCGGGCGCGGGCCGGCGGGGGCGGCGAGCAGCAGGTCGTGCAGGTTGCGGGCGAACACTTTGATCGCTTCGTCTTCCGCCCGCTGGCGCAGGGCGCCCATGAGTTCGAGTTCCAGGTGCAGCGAAATTTTCACCGACCAGGCCCAGCGCACGGTTTCCGCCAGCCATTTGTCGGCGGGCCGGCCGCGGTCGGCGACGCCGAAACGGGCGGCGATGGCGCGCTCACAGGCGTTGGGGCCGGGGGCGGGCGAGGGCGTGGCGATCTCTTCATCCAGCTTGAGCGCCAGACGCAGGAACCCTTCGTTGCGGCCGCGCAGCAGCGCCAGGGCACGGTGGGGCGGCACCTGCAGCAGTGGCTCGCGGTAATCGAAATAGTCGCGGAACTTGGCGCCGGCTTCGGCTTTGCCGTCTTCCACCGTCGATACAACGACGCCGTGGCTTTCCAGTTGGCTGCGCAGCCGGCCCAACAGTTCAGCGTCTTCGCCGAAGCGCTCCATGAGGATCTGGCGTGCGCCGTCCAGCGCGGCTTTGGTGTCGGCGACCCCTTTTTCCGCATCGACGTAGGCCGCGGCGGCGCTTTCCGGATTCAGCGTGGGGTCGGCGAGCAGGGCGTCGGCGAGCGGTTCCAGCCCCGCTTCGCGGGCGATCTGCGCCTTGGTGCGGCGTTTCTTCTTGTACGGCAGGTAGAGGTCTTCCAGGCGCTGCTTGGTTTCGGCGTTCTCGACTTCGGCCCGCAGTTCCGGCGTCAGCTTGCCCTGTTCCGCGATGGAATCCAGTACCGAAGTACGCCGTTCTTCCAGTTCGCGAAGGTAGCCGAGGCGGTCATCCAGCAGGCGTAACTGGCCGTCGTCAAGGCCGCCGGTGGCTTCTTTGCGGTAACGGGCGATGAAGGGCACGGTGGCGCCTTCGTCCAGCAGGGCGACGGCGGCAGCCACTTGGCGCGGATGGGCGGCAAGTTCTGCCGCGAGGCGATCTTCGATGGGCGGTAGCATGGAGATTCTCTTGCGTTTCTGCTGGTCGGAAACCGGCGCTTACCGGCTCGGGCGGGGTCGGCGGGGCGCGAACGGGCATTGGCACCGGCGCCGAACCGTGGCACTACTTCATAGGAATCTTCTGGTCCAGCACGGCAACCGCGGTGATGGCGTTGTCCGGGCTGCCTTCGATTACTCGATCGGAGTAGGTGAGGTAGGTGAGGGCATTGCGCTTCACGTCGACAATTCGCACGACGCGCACGTGCTTGAAAATGAACGACGCGCCCTGTTTGAACACCTCCTCTTGCCGCGGCAGCGGTTTGGCGAAGGTGATGGGGCCAACCTGGCGGCAAGCGACGGAAAACCGCGAGGGGTCTTTGGCTACCCCTACCGCGCCGGAAACGCCGCCCGTCTTGGCCCGTGAAATGTAGCAAGCGACACCCTGGACGGACGGGTCGTCGAACGCCTCGACCAAGATCTTGTTGTCGGGACCGATGAATCTGAACTCGGTGTCCACCGACCCGATTTCCTCCGCCCCGGCGCTTGCGCACGCCAGGATCGCAAGGGAGGCAAAGAATCTTTTCATCAATGTAGCTCCGAGGGTTGGGGGAAAGGGCCCAAGGCGGCAACTCTCCCTGGGCCTGCCGTGCATGGCCGCCACCGCAGCCGGTGGAGTGGATCTACCGGCCGAACCGTGCTTCCCCGGAAAGGGGGGGGAATTCCGGCACCTGGGATGCCTGCTGGCGCACGCTGGGGTTGTATTTCAGGCTGTTGGGGACGCAGTCGCACTCGTCCGCGATTTTGATTGGGGCAATCTGGCCGCGCTGCCGCAGTTCGAACAGCCGCGGCACCATGCGGTCACGAAGACCTTCCGGGTCGATGGTGTTCACGAAGATGTTCGTCCCGCCTTCAAAACCGGCGGGGTTCGAGATGCGCCATTTGATCTGCACGCGCCACGGCATGGCCACGTCCGCATCTGGCGGTTTGTAGTTCCATTCCTCGTTGCAGGGAACGCTGGAACCCATCGCGGCGTGGCAGGCGTGCACGATGTCCGACATGCCGCGCAGTTCGTCCGCAGTGTGGTTCCACGGCTGGCTGCGCTCGCTCTTGGAATAGATCTCCAGCGTGGGGAATCGATGGCCGAAACCGGCGAAGACGATGGCGTGATCATTCTCCGCGAACACGAGGTTGCGGTAGCCCGCGAAGTTAGTCGCCACTTCGTTGTAAACATTGGGGTTAGCCCGGGCGAGGCGGATTTCCATCTCGTTGTAGGCGCCGCGCTCGTCGATGGCGACCAACTGCTTGTGCAGATGCTCGAAAGAGGCGCCCGCTGGAGCCAGCCAATTCTGGAACACCATCACATAGCGGACGTAGCGGTTGGCAAGGTAGAGGTCGCGCACCGCTTCGATCGTGAAGCGGAAATATTGGTAATGCTCTTCTGGCGAGAGGGTTCCGGAAGAAGCAAGCTGCGTGTCAGTCTCCGCGCCATCGACGAAGTGGCGCCGCGGGATGATGACTTCGTGCCCGCCACCAAAGAATGAGTCCGCCATCAGCAATTTCTCTTCCACGCTGATGGCCTGGATGGTCGCCTCGGACGTCAAGGCGAGGCGCAGCCGGTAGTCGATACGGTCGAGCACGTGTTTCATGCCCTCGGGGTCGGCCAGGTAAGCGCGCTTGTGGGCCAGCAGGCTCTCCGGCATGACGTAGCGGTAGTTCTTCGACCAGTAGTCGTAGGAAACGATTTCGAACAGGTTGGGAACGCGGCGGAATTCCGGTTCCGTGCGGAACATCGCATCGGGCATGACGTGACGCAAGGTGCGATAAGCGCCGTCACCCATCATCAGGCGCGCCTTCTCCGGTGGGGTCTCCAGCATGCGCTTGATGCAGAAAGCGCAGTGGGCGTCGTGCTTGGCCGGGTCGAGGGGCTGGCCCGGCCGCGGATTGTTGCCGAGCGGCCGCACACCCCGGCCGGGCACCGTCCACACAGCCGTGCCGGTGAACGGGTTCATCTGCTTGACCGTACCGTCGGCCATGCGCACGAGGTACTGCGAGGGCTGAGTCACTTCGAACTGCATAGGTTCGTGGTCTCCGCGGGCAACCGGGTTGGGGAGGCACGAATCTTACACAAGGGCGGGGCGGGGCGCCAAAGGCTGGTAGGCCCGCAAGAGCCCGAGCGTGATGATGGATTGCTGCGAGATTGCCCTTTGCGGGGGCGCCGGGACCGGATCCCTAAACGCTGCCGAGGTGGCGCTTGCCAAGCCCGGAGAAGGATTGCCCGTCGGGGCCGTAAAACGTCGCTTGGTTGGACGCAGCGAGGAGGACGGCCAAAGCCTGTTGGCCGTATTGCATGCGTGAGCGGATCAGCGCGCCGTTTGCGTGGTTGAGATCGCGAGCCCGGCGGGCGAGTTCGAAAAAGTGCCGCCAGGTGTCGGCTTTGTTTTCGTTGTCGGATGATCGGGTCAGCCAACCATTCACTGTCTCGGGACGGCCGTCCAGCCCCTGGTTAGCCAGCCATTGCATGCGGCGCAGCCCCAGCGCCTGCAGGCGTGCGGAAGCGCGATTCTTTTCGTCGGCGATGCTGACCAACGGGTCCGCGTCACGCTGCATCAACGCGTCTCGCTCGTTCTCGAGCAATTGGAGGAAGGCGCGTAGTTCGCGCGTTTCTTCCTCTAGGAGCGCCTGGAAGTCTGGCGCTTGGGGGGTAGGGGGTGCCACAGAATTACGATCCCAACCGGCGAGCGCATGGATTCGCCCGGCGCACTAGCCTTCTTCTTTGCGTTACGATTCCTGCCATCCTACCTTCACCGGTACTGAAGGTTCGAGTTAGGCAGCGCCAGCGCGGCGATCGAGCATCTGGCGAACGGATTTGATCAGTCCGTCCGCAACTTTGCCGGAATCGACTTTGAAACGTCCCTCGGTAATCGCCTGTTTGATCTCGTCCACGCGTCCCACATCGACGGCGGGCGTTGTGGCCATGGCGGATTCGATCTGCTGAAGTTGGGTCGAAAAGGAAGACAGTTCCACTTTCGCCCCCGCCTGTGATGCCGGTGCCGATGCCTGGCCGTTCGTCGGGCGCGCACGCGCCTCGCTGCTGGGAAGGCCTCCCACGGTTTTGACGGAGCTGTCGATCTTCACAGAAGTGCCCTTTCTTTGTGGTTTCAAGGGCCTTTACGACGCCCCCATACGAAACTTTAACATTTGGGCGGGCGTGCCGAGGCGTCCGAGCCATTCGGGCGTTTCTTCGCTGGGAAGCAATTAGTAGGGAACGAGCAACAGCCTGGGTGCTGAAACGGAAGGTCAGTGGGACATGTCTATGATTCCCCCGAGCCGCGCAATGCCGGATAAGGTTTGTCCATTGCCGGTGCGTACCTGCGCTACCTGGCCATCCGTTGCGTTGTTGAGCGCGCGGCCTTCGCTCGAAACTCGAAAGCCGTTCCCCGAGGAGATAATTTTCACGCTCTGACCCTGCAGTACAGCATAGGGTTGGCGCAGCATGTCGCTGCGCAGGGGCCGCCCTGCCGTAGTGCCGATGGTCAGGCTGCGGCCGAGTGCCTGCGTCGCGTCGGTCACCGTCCCTGGTGGCAGATCCGTCAAGTCTCCGCGCTGCGGCAGCAAATCGTTGGCGGTCAACATTGCGCCTTGTACCAAAGCGCGGGCGGCGACAAAGTACTCGCCCATCACCCTGACACGCGTGGGGACGTAAAGGCTCCAGCCGGCTCCTTCGCGGCAGCGAACCAATACCGTCGTTCTTCCCCATGCCCGAGTGCCGGGCAGCAGCGATGGCTCCAGGACGTTGCACGGAGCAAGACTATTCTGCGTGTCGATTTGGCCCACTTCGACATTGGTCGTCCCCGGCAGCCCCTTCACCTGGACACGCAGGAAGTCCTCCACCGCGCGCCGTATCGGGAAGGGATCTTGGTAGGCCTCGGCCGTAGCCACGCAGAGCGGGAGCATCAGCCACAACACGAGCCAGCGGGGCGACATGGACAATCCTTTTGCGAGCGATGCGCCATTGGAGCATTGGTCCGCCTATCGTGACCCCGGAAATAGGGCCAGGAATCGCGGGCTTATCCGGGGCGGGTCGCCCCTGGAAGTCCGCTAACGTCTGGCAACCGCGAAAGGGACTCACGTCTGCCGTTGCGGCAAGAGTTGCCGGGCGGCAACTTCAACATGGGTCCGCCGGCAGGAATGGGCGCCGATTGCGCGCTTTTTCCACCGATTCGGCGCCGGGCCCCGCCCTTAGCATTCCTGGCACAAACGCTGCATTAACGGTTGCGAACCGTTCGAGGCTCCTATGACCGATAAGATCGCCAACCCGCTGGCCTTCCACCAAAAAGCGCTAAATGTGAATGCGCACCGCCAGCAGGTATTGGCCAGCAACATCGCGAATGCCGACACGCCGCATTTCAAGGCTCGGGATATCGACTTCAAATCCATGCTGCAGGGTGCGCTGCGTGGAAGTGGCGGGGGGACGGGCTCGCTGCCCCTGATGCGGACCGCCCCGGCGCACCTGCAGGCGTCCGGCTCCGGACTCTTCGGCACCCAACTCAAGTACCGGCAGGAGCAGCAATCTAGTGTCGACGGCAATACGGTCAACCTCGACACGGAGCGCGCCCAGTTCGCCGAAAACGCCGTCCACTACGAGGCGAACCTCAGTTTCATCAATCAGTACCTGCGCGCCCAGCGCGAAGCTATTACGGGGCAATGATCATGAGCATGTTCAACGTCTTCCAGATCGCGGGATCTGCGCTCAACGCCCAGTCCGTACGCCTCAATGCCACGTCGAGCAATCTCGCCAACGCCGATTCGGTGACGAGTTCCAACGGCCAGCCCTATCGCGCAAAACAAGTGGTGTTTCAGGCTGCTCCCGTGGCGGGCAAAGAGGCGGTTGGCGTGCAGATCCAGCAAGTCGTCGAGGATCTGGCGCCGCCCCGAATGGTTTACGAGCCCAAGAATCCCCTGGCCGACGAAAAGGGCTACGTAGCGATGCCCAATGTGAACGTGGTGGACGAAATGGTGAACATGATTTCCGCCTCCCGCGCCTATCAGGCCAACGTCGAGATGATGAACAGCGCTAAAACGCTACTGCTGAAGACCCTGACCATCGGACAGTGAAAGGACAAGCCGTGAGCACCGTGCAAAGCACAACCAGCGCCCAGAGCGCGATCTACGAAGCCCTCAACGGCAGCAAGACCACCTCCGACGGGACCAGCGCGACCAGTTCGGATCGGTTTCTTACGTTGCTCACGACTCAGCTGAAGAATCAGGATCCCCTCAATCCTATGGACAACGCGGAGATGACTTCCCAACTAGCGCAGATCAGCACAGTGGATGGGATCGAGAAGCTCAACACCACGCTCAAGTCGTTGCTGAGCAACGCGACCGAATCGGAAGCACTCCAGGCAGCGGCGCTGGTGGGGCACGGAGTCATGGTTCCTGGTACCGGACTGACGTTGAAGGATGGTACTGCGCTGGGCGGGGTGGAATTGAGCGAAGCCGCGGACAAGGTCACCGTCACCATCAAAGACGGCAACGGAATAGCCGTGCGCACCCTGAATTTGGGTTCCATGGATGCCGGCAGCCGGATATTCCAGTGGGACGGCAAGAACGATGCTGGCGAGGCTGCCGTCAATGGCGCCTATTCCGTCTCGGTCGCGGCAACGCGTGGTGATGGCAAGGTGGTCGCCGATGCCCTGCAGTTGGGCGTGGTTTCCAGCGTTGCGCGCACATCTCAAGGCGCGCAACTGAATGTTGGCACGTTAGGTGCATTCAATCTTAGCGACATCAAACAAATCATCTAACGGAGACCAACATGAGCTTCCAACAAGGATTGAGCGGACTGAGTGGCGCCCAGCGCGCGCTGTACGCTACCAGCAACAACGTTGCCAATGCGGCCACCGTTGGATTCAAGCAGGCCGGCGCCCAATTCGCGGATATTTTTGCCGCTTCGCTTGGTGGCGCCAGCGGCAGCCAGGTCGGCATCGGAACCGCTGTGGGGCAGGTCGCCCAGCAATTCACCCAGGGCAACATCACCGTCACCAACAATGCCCTCGACGTGGCCATTAACGGTGGCGGTTTCTTCCGCATGAGCGACAACGGCACCATTAGCTACACGCGCAACGGCCAGTACCAGGTCGACAAGGACGGCTTCGTCGTCAATGCCCAGGGCCTGCACCTCACCGGCTATGGCGTCAGTGCGACCGGCCAGATCGTGCAAGGGACTCCGGGGGACATCCGCATCCAGACTTCCGATATCGCTCCAAATACCACGACCGCGTCCAGCCTTGTGCTCAATCTCGACTCCCGCTCGACGACCCCGAGTGCGATGACGCCGACGTCGATCGCCGGTAGTGCTGCGGCGGGAACCGCGATTACCGCAGCGAACAACACACTGGACGTGAATGTTAACGGTACGGCAGTCACCGCAACGATCCCGGTACTCACGGCGCCGGCAACCTACACCTATGCCACCCTGGCATCCGCCGTGCAGACGGCAATAAATTCCGCATTGCCGACCGGAACCTCAGTCAACGTGAACGTGGACTCTACTGGCCACATGACCATCGCAACGGGCACTGCTGGTTCCAGCTCCAGTTTGACCGTCGCCGGAAGCGGTGCCACCGATCTGCTGGGCGCCGCTCCCACGACCACCGCCGGCGCCGACAA
>JBAWHH010000631.1:0-2221 GCA_049593715.1 Rhodocyclaceae bacterium | reverse complement strand
TGATCCAGCGCGGGGGGCCATGGAGGCCCGCCGTCTCGGCATCGCACACGTAAGCCACGCCCTCGCTCAGGCCCCGTTCCACCGCCGCGGTCAGATCGGCCCAACTCCGGGGAGTGAAATAGGACTGGACTTCGGGGAAACGGGCCGGGGGTAGGGCCGGGTCGCGGCCGTAAATGCGGTAGATTTCCTCGGACCACGTGTGCTCGTCAGTCTGCAAATTCCAGTGCCAGTGGCCCAGGCCGGCCAGCCGCTCGGCTTCTTTCTTTCCCGCCTCGCTTTGCTGCAGCGCCAGTTCCGCGGTTTTGCGGGCTTGAATGTCCGTCACTGCCGAAATGAAGTAGTCGGGCGAACCATCGACCTTGCGCACCAGGGCGACGCCGGTGGCCACCCACACTGCGCTCCCATCCTCGCGCAGGTAGCGCTTCTCCATCGCGAACGTGGCGATTTCGCCCGCCAGCAGGCGGCGGGCATTGGTCAGGGTCGCCGCCAGGTCGTCAGGATGGGTGATCTGCTGGAACGTTCTCGCCAGCAGTTCTGCCTCGCTGTAGCCGGTGTTGTCGCACAAGCGGCGGTTGACGCGCAGCCAGCGCCCGTCCGGGGCAAGCAGGGCCATGCCCACTGCCGCGTCCTCGAACGTGCTCTCGAAACGGGTGTCGCTGCGCTGCTGGGCGCGATGCAGCCGCTCGAAGACGTAGGCAAACAGGCCGCCCATCACCACGAACATCGCAATCGAGAATCCCGCGCCGGGATCGTCGAGCCTGAACGACAGCGCGGGCGGGATGAACGCGTACCACACCAGCACCGCGCTGATGAGCGTGCCGGCCATGCCTCCCCAAATGCCCCCTAGCCAGGCGCTGAAGAACGCCGCCGGGAAAAACAGGAACCAGACGTAGGGCGCGATCACGTCCCACAGCAGCCACTGCGCGCCACAGGCGAAGAAGGGGAGCACAACCGCCAGGGTGAGGCGCAGCATCGTCACCGCACCGCGGGCTGCGTCCCTGTTCACGTCCGCCCTTCTCCGGCCGCGACGTCGCCGTTCGTCCCCGGGACATTCACGGCATCGAGCAAGTGCCTTGGAAACGTCGGTTCGCGGCCAAGTCCGGGGGCCAAGGTGTTCACGCGCTTCAAAACCTCCGGCTGGAAGTTGGCTGCCCATCCGGCCAGATCGTGGGCCGGTTGCGGTGGCGCCAGTCCGAACAGGTCTTCCATGGCGCGGGTCGTGCAGGGCGTGCAGGTACTGCGGCCGGGTCCTGACGACCCGAGTTCGTGTTCCGGACAGTCTGGTTCGCTGAACACGGCCAACTTCTCCCATACTCCGCCAGCAATGGCGCCGGTTGGCTCAGGCAGTTCCCTCCGTTGCCGGCGTCGAGAGCCCCGGCACTCCCAGGGGGATTATGTTCCTTTATGCCATGGGAGGCAGTTCATGCGTTCCCGATAACACCGGGAAAAAATCCCGATCGCGACGGGTCATCGCGCGCTGCGGCTGCGGGCCCGAGGTGCTCTCGCCGCCAATGCGCCCGGTACGGGCTGGTCCGGCCTGGCGTAACATTTTTCCCGTCCGGCGATCCTGCCGAATTCGGAGGTAGCGGGGAATGGCATCCCTGGAACATTGGTTCGGGGCAAGGGATTTGGACTGGTACCGCGCGGTGTTCGATGCCGTACCCGACCAGCTTGCGGTGCTCGACGCGGAAGGCGCCATCGTGGATGTGAATGCCGCGTGGCGGGCGTTCGCGGCGCAAAGCGGCGCCGCGCCCGGCTTGACGGGCATCGGCGCCAACTACCTGGCCGTGTGCGACGCAGCGGCGCTGGGCCCTGCGGATGGTGCCGCCAGGGTTGGCGAGGGTATCCGCGCGGTGCTGGCGGGGAGGCAGCCCCGTTTCGTTCTCGACTATCCCTGTCCTGCGCCTGACCGGCCGCGCTGGTTCGTGATGACAGTCGTCCCGCTCGCTGCTCGCGGCGGCGGAGCGCTGGTTTCCCATGCCGACATCACCGAGCGCAGGTTGGTCGAAATCGCGCGGCGCAACAGTGAACTGCGCTTGCAGTTGGCGCTGGAGGGGACCGGCGACGGCCTGTGGGACTGGGACCTGAAGACCGGTGTGGCTTACCTTTCCGCTGGCTACTATGCGCTGACCGGCTATCGGCCCGAAGAGGTCGCGCCAGGATTCGCGTTCTTTCGCAAGTCCGTGTTTCCGGAGGACTGGCCAGGGGTTCTGTCCACCCT
>JBAWHH010000630.1:0-9746 GCA_049593715.1 Rhodocyclaceae bacterium | reverse complement strand
GAACACCACGCTGTCGCGCCGGTCGCTGCTGGCCTACGGGCTGTTCGGACTCCCACTGGCCTTCGCGGCGCTGCCCATCTACGTCCACGTGCCCAAGTTGTATGGCGACACGCTGGGCATGTCCCTGGGACTCGTCGGTGCCGTGCTGCTGGTGGCACGCCTGGCGGACGCGGCTATCGACCCCGTGCTGGGCTGGTGGAGTGATCGCTTGGGGCGCCGGCGCCTGATGATGGCCGCCGCCCTGCCGTTGCTGGCGATCGGCATGGTGGGCTTGCTCGATCCGCCCGCCTCCTGGGTGGGTGGCGGATGGCTGGCGCTCATGCTCACCCTGGTCTATCTGGGGTTTTCCATCGCCAGCATCAACTACTACGCCTGGGGCGCAGAGCTGTCCGACGCGCGGCATGAGCGCACCCGGGTGACGGCCGTCCGGGAAGGTTTCGGGCTGGTCGGGGTGATCACTGCTGCCGTGGTACCGGGCCACATCGGGAACGATCTGGCGGAAGGCTTGGCGTGGGTCGCGCTGGCGTTCGTGCCGGTTCTGCTCGTCAGCGCAGGCGTAACGTTTCTGGGTGCCCCCGCGGCGCCGATCCGGCTGCCGGCATTGCAGCCGCTGAAACCCGCGCTGCGCTCGGCGCTGGGCAACGACGCGTTTCGGCACTTGTTGGCGGTATTTGCCGCAAACGGTATCGCCGCGGCCATTCCCGCCACCCTGGTGCTGTTTTTTGTCGCCGACGTTTTGCGCCTGGAACCGTACTCGGGGTTGTTTCTCGGCCTGTATTTTCTGACCGCGGTCCTTGCATTGCCCCTTTGGGTGGCTCTTTCCAAGCGTCGCGGCAAGGTGGTGGCGTGGCTCGGCGGCATGGCCCTTGCAGTTGTGGTGTTCCTGTGGACATTTTTCCTCGGCGAGGGGGATCTGATTGCCTTTGCCGTGATCTGCGCCGCTTCGGGGGCGGCGCTCGGTGCCGACCTCGCCTTGCCGCCGTCGATGCTGGCCGACGCGATCGACAGTGATGGGCGGGCGCCGGAAGGTGCGCGATCCGGTGCCTATTTCGGCCTGTGGAATCTGGTCACCAAGCTCAATCTGGCGCTGGCGGCGGGGCTGGCTCTGCCGCTGGTGTCATGGCTGGGCTATGTGCCCGGCGGACAGACCGGACTGGGCGGGTTGGCGGCGGTGTATGCGCTGCTGCCCGTCTGCCTGAAGCTCTTTGCGGCGGGCCTGTTATGGCGCAGGCGGCGGTTTTTCGAGTAACGCGGTTTTCCCAACAAGGAGACGACAAGAAATGAACAAACGGGCTGCATTGTGGACGGCCATCCTCACTCTGGCGGGCTGCTCAACGGCGGACGTGGATCAGTACGCCAAAGAGGCGCCCGTGCTGGATCTGAAGCGCTACTTCGACGGCAAGATCGACGCCTGGGGCATGTTCCAGGACCGTTCGGGCGAAGTCGTCAAGCGCTTCCGCGTGAGCATTGACGCAAGCTGGAAGGGCGATACTGGCACGCTGGACGAACATTTCACCTATTCAGACGGGAGCACGCAACGCCGCGTCTGGACCATCACCAAACTCTCCGAAGGCCGCTATCGCGGCACCGCTGACGACGTGGTGGGCGAAGCGAAAGGCGAAGCGGCCGGCAATGCCCTGCGCTGGCGCTACGTCATGGCGTTGCCGGTGGAGGGCAAGGTCTACAACGTCGATTTCGACGACTGGATGTTTCTGATGGACGACCGGGTGATGCTTAACCGCTCGGTGATGAGCAAGTTCGGCTATCGCCTCGGCGAGGTGACGCTGTCCTTTACCCGGCGCGGCCCATGAGATTCGCTGCAGACGCCTGGCGCGGCCGGCGGGTGTGGATCATCGGCGCGTCTACCGGTATCGGTGCAGCCCTTGCCCAGGCGCTGCTGGCACGGGGCGCGCATGTGGCGCTGTCCGCACGTTCCGCCGACAAGTTGGAGGCAATGGCGAGGGGACACGAGGGGGCTTGGGCGCTGCCACTTGACGCCACGTCGGCCGAAGCGTTGTCTGCTGCGTGGAGCAGCATTGTTGGTCGCTGGGGCGGAGCAGATCTGGTGGTCTGCATGGCGGGAACCTACACGCCGTTGCGCGCCTGGGAACTGACGCCGGACCGCGCCCGCGCCACCGTCGAGGCGAATCTGCTGAGCGCGATGTACGTGACGGCCGCCGTTCTGCCCCGGCTGCTGGAGCAAAGGAATGCCGCCATCGCGTTCGTCGCCAGCGTGGCCGGCTATCGCGGTCTGCCCAAGGCGCTGGTCTATGGGCCGACCAAGGCCGCGTTGATCAACTTCGCGGAGACTCTCTATCTCGACGTTGAACCCAAGGGCGTGGGGGTCTTCCTGATCAATCCGGGTTTCGTCGAAACGCCGCTCACCGCGGGGAACGATTTCCGCATGCCGGCGCTGATCAGTGCCGAGAAAGCCGCTTCGGAGATCCTTGCCGGCCTCGATCGGGGCCGTTTCGAGATCCATTTTCCGCGGCGCTTCACGCTCTGGCTGAAGCTGTTGCGTTGTTTGCCTTACCGGGCTTACTTCTGGCTCGTGGCGCGGGCGACGGGAGCGTGAGGATGGCGAATGTCGATGAACTGGTAGCCTACTTCGGCAACTTGACCGAAGCTTCGGTGGACGAACTGTCCGGCTACTATGCGGAGCAGGCCTATTTCAAGGATCCGTTCAACGAGGTGCACGGCATTGCCGCGATTCAGGCCATTTTCCGCCACATGTTCCGCCAGGTTTCCGAACCCCGTTTTGTCGTCACGGAACGGCTGGTGGCTGACAACGGCGTGATGCTGGCCTGGGACTTCAGGTTTCGCTTTCGCGGCTGGAAATCCGCTGAAACGCAACTCGTCCGGGGCGTCTCCCACCTGCGCTTCGACGCGGCGGGCAAGATCACTTACCACCGCGATTACTGGGATGCCGCCGAGGAGCTTTACGCAAAGCTCCCGCTGCTTGGTCTGGTGATGGGCGGGTTGCAGCGGGCGCTGCGCACCTGAGGCGCCCCAGCCGGCGACAGGATCCTTACGGGGCCAATCAGCGTTGTGGGGCTGGGGAGGACGTCCCCGGATCGGCTTGGCGCGACTCGAGGGTCTTGGCTTGTTCCGTGGTTACGTACTCGAACAGGCGCACAACCTTGGCGACGCCACCCGTGGTCCGGGCGATATCGGTGGCGGCGTCACCTTCCGCCTGGGTCACCAGGCCAAGCAGATAAACCACCCTGGCCTCGGTCACCACCTTGACATTGTTGGCGGAAAAACGGTTGGCTTCGACGAACCGCGCTTTTACCTTTGAGGTGATGTAGCCATCGTTGCTGCGCGCACTGAGAGAACTGTTGGGGGCCACCTGCAGCTCGTTGCTGACGGACTTCACATTGGGAACTGACTGTACGACCTTCTCGATCTCGGCTTTGGTCGGTTCGTCCCAGACTTCGCCAGTGATGAGCACATGAAGGTTGAAACTGGTCACGTTGACGTGGGCTTTTTCGCCGAATTGCTGGCCGATTCGCAGCAAGGAACGGTTTTCGATCGCCTCATCGGAGATGTAGTTTTCGCTGACCCGACGATCCGCCGCCATCAGCGTGCCGGCGACGACGCCGGTGGCCACCAGCGGAAAGCAACCCTGCAGCAAGGGGAGGGTGCCGGCGACGACTGCAACGGCAAGCAGGGAACGTTTGAGGCTCATCATTCGACTCCAAGCAAAAGGCTGTCGATGCCATCGCACAGGCAATGCAAAGCCAGCAGGTGGACTTCCTGAATGCGCGCGGTACGCGAGGCGGGAACGCAGATGTGAATGTCGTCCGCCGCCAGCAATTCGGCCATCTTGCCACCATCCTTGCCAGTGAGGGCGACGACTTTGGCCTCCCGCTCGTGCGCGGCGCGTACCGCTTCCAGCACGTTGGGCGAGTTGCCGCTGGTGCTGATCGCCAGCAGCACATCGTGGGGTTGGGCGAGGGCGCGGACCTGCTTGGCGAAAACCTGATCGAAGGCGTAATCGTTGGCGATCGAGGTGAGGGTGGAGGTGTCGGTCGTCAGAGCAATGGCGGCCAGTCCGGGACGTTCCAGCTCAAAGCGGTTGAGCATCTCGGCAGCGAAATGCTGGCTATCGGCAGCAGAACCGCCATTTCCGCAGGCGAGGATCTTGCCATTGGCCATCAATGCGTTGACCATCAGTTCCACCGCTGCGGCAATGGGCCCGGCCAAGTCCTCAGCAGACTTCAGTTTGGTTTCTGCGCTATCTTCGAACTGGCGCGAAATGCGGGCAATCAGGTCCATCGGCTTCGAACTCGTTGTCGGGCGCGGATTCTATCACGGTGCCCTTATGCTTCCCGCGTCGGGAATGCGGTCAAGCGTGTTACGGAGCGCCGATCTCAAGGCACGACGAACACGTCGATCCCGATGCGTTTCCATGGGCTTCGGTCTTCCCGAAGGTGGGAAATCCTCGCCTCCAGCCGCCCGCCGCGGTCGAGTTCCCGGGCGACCGCGGCATTTTCTGCCCGCGGCAGATAGCCTAGCTTCTGGCCGCGCCATTCGACGCGGATGGCGTTGGGGTCGTGCGGGTTTTCCGGCTCCCGGATCAACGCCAGATCGTCGCGGACTTTCATGTCCTGCCAGGACGCGGCGCCGGCGTAATACTGAAAACCGGCCAAAGGGGAGTTCTGCACCAGGATGCGTACCGTTTGGCACCAGCCGTCCGGCGCAACGGTTAGCGCCATCCACACGGCAGCGAGGTTAACTCGCGTCAAATGCATTCTGGATCCACTCGATGTCTTTCGAGTGGAGCGCGGTGAGCAATACTGCGTCGAAACGGCAGGGCCGGTTGCGCGCGCGCCCTGCGCAGGCGGCAAGGTAATGCTCGGCGGCGAGTACGAGGCGACGCCGTTTGGCAGCGCCGATGCTGGCCGCAGGGCCGCCGAAGCGCGGGTTGGAGCGCAGCCGCACCTCGACGAAAACCAGCGCCGGACCATGTTCGCACACCAGGTCCACTTCGCCACCGCGCACGCGATAGTTGCGCGTGAGCACGCGCAGGCCGCGGGCGGTCAGGTATTCCGCGGCCAGATCTTCGGCGGCCTGACCGGGCGTGGTCATCGGACCCGGTTGCTTTGCGGGTTGGCGGGGCCGAGAATCGGCTTGCGCGATTTTTCCTCTCCGACCATGGACGATTCCACCACTTCCTTTCACCCCCAGGAATTGCCTTCAGCATTGTATGTCGTGGCGACGCCCCTCGGTAATCTTGGCGACATCTCCCGCAGAGCCCTGGCAGTGCTCGGCGCGGCCGATGTGGTGGCGTGCGAGGACACTCGTCATTCGAGCAGGCTCCTGGACCATTTTGGCATTCGTGCTCGGCTGATCGCAGTCCATGAACACAACGAGGAGGAGGGCGCTGCTGTTCTGATCGACTTGCTTGCGGCGGGGAAACGCGTGGCGATGATCTGTGACGCGGGCACACCCGCCGTCTCGGATCCCGGTGCGCGGGTGGTGGCGCGGGTAAGGCGGGCCGGGTTCCGCGTCTCGCCGATCCCTGGCCCCAATGCAGCGATTGCGGCGTTGAGTGCAGCAGGACTGCCGGAACCTCATTTCCTCTTCTACGGCTTCCTTCCGGCGCGGCAGGCGGCACGGCGAGCCGAAATGGAGACGCTCACGGCGCAACCCTATGCGCTGGTCTTCTACGAATCCCCTCACCGCGTGGTGGAGACCGTTACCGATATGGCCGCCGTGTTCGGGCCCGAGCGAAATCTGGTTGTGGCGCGGGAACTGACCAAGCTGTTCGAGAATATCGCGACGATCACGCTCGCCGAGGCTCCGGAATGGTTTGCCGCCGATGCCAACCGCCGGCGAGGCGAGTTCGTGCTCGTTGTTTCTGGAGCGCCGGCACTGCAGGGCGAGGACGCCGAGGCGGATCGCGTACTGGCAATCTTGATGGAGCAACTGCCACTGAAACAAGCGGTTCATCTGGCGGCCGAAATAACCGGTGCCGCACGCAATGCGCTCTACCGGCGGGCCCTCGAACTGAAAGGCGATTAGCCGCCCGAGCGACGCTGATAAACTCGGCGCCTCTGTCCTGTGCCGAATTCGGCAACGTCGACCAACCATGATCCTGTCCCTGATCCGCCCCGACGACTGGCACCTCCACCTGCGCGACGGCGCGGGCATGGCCTCGGTTCTGCCTGATACCGCGTTTCGCTTTGGCCGGGCGATGGTGATGCCCAATCTGAAGCCGCCAGTCCTGACGACCGAGGATGCGCTGGCCTACCGTGAACGCATTCTCTTGGCGCTGAAACACGGCCCCGCCAAACGCCTCAAGTTCGCACCGCTGATGACGTTGTACCTGACAGACAAGACGCCGCCAGCAGAAATCGACCGGGCGGTGGGGTCGGGAGCGGTGTTCGGCGTTAAGCTCTATCCGGCGGGCGCCACCACCAATTCCGATTCCGGCGTGACGGCGCTGGAAAAGTGCTACCCCACCTTGGAGCGCATGCAGTCGGCGGGCTTGCCCCTTCTTGTCCATGGCGAGGTTACCGATGCTGACACTGATATCTTTGATCGCGAGCGCCTCTTTGTTGATGGCGTATTGGCACCACTTGTCGCGCGCTTCCCAGCGTTGCGTATTGTTGTTGAACACGTCACGACGCAGGAGGCAGTGAGCTTTGTCAGGGAAGCGGGACCGAACGTCGCGGCGACGATAACGGCGCATCATCTGCTGCTGAATCGCAACGCCCTGTTTTCGGGGGGCATTCGGCCCCACCACTATTGCTTGCCGGTGCTCAAGCGCGACGTTCATCGCAGGGCGCTGGTCAAGGCGGCAACCTCTGGCAATCCCAAGTTCTTTCTCGGCACGGATTCCGCGCCACACGCCCGCCACACAAAGGAAGCGGCCTGTGGGTGCGCGGGCTGCTACACGGCGCACGCCGGTATCGAACTCTATGCAGAGGCTTTCGAGGCAGCCGGAGCCCTGGACAAGTTGGAAGGTTTCGGCAGTGTCTTCGGCGCCAGTTTCTATGGATTGCCGCGCAACCAGGACCGCATAGCTCTAGTCAAGGAAAGTTGGGACGTTCCCGCGCACCAGGCTTTCGACCACCGCGACGTGCTCGTTCCCTTGCGCGCCGGAGAAACCATTGAATGGAAGTTGAAGCCAGAATGATCACCCGACCGAACGGGGCGACAGTCGGATTCGTTGTGATGTTGGCAGCCTGGGGCCTTGCCGGCTGCGAGAACGAGGCGGCATCTTTTCAGGACCCGGCCCAGACCGGGCAATCTCTTACGCTGATCAGGGAGCAGCGGATCCTATGGAACGACGAGAGCGATGTGGCTCTTGTCGTTACGCGCTTCCCGGAATGTCAACGCCGCCACGGCTTGGCAGCAAGTCCGCCGGGCAAAGCGCGAGTTGAAGTCCATCGCGCCAGTGGTCGCGCCTATCTTCTAAGTGCGCATGACGAGTGGTACTTTGCGGACGCAGAGACGTGCCAGTTGGAGGTCGTTGAGGCGCCTCGGGCTGGGGAAGAAGGCAACATCCTCGGCGCCTTCGATCGGAAGCAAGATCGTCTGCGGTTCATTCCGGCCGAAATGGAGCCAGGCGAGGAATAGCTCGCCTGTCCTCACGCTCGGCGCGTAACGCCGCGCGCCGCCCGCGTCCGATACGCACTCCGAACACTAGTCCCAGCGCCATAAGGAAATAGCAGCCAGTACAAAGGAACGCTGTCCGGTGGTCGCCGGCAGTGATACAAGTTATCGCCCCATAAGTCAAGGGGCCGATGATCGAGGCGAGATTGGTCGCCAGCCCCCACAACCCGAAGAACTCTGCAACCCGCGATGGGGGCGCAAGTAGGCCAACCACGGCCCGGCTTGCCGACTGGGATGCCCCCATGCACACGCCTGCGATATTGGCGGCCACCCAGAACATAGTACTGTCCTGCGCCCGCCAGGCGATCACGACCATCATGATCCACCCCAACATGGTGAGCACAATCGACGAGATGTGACCGATTCGATCCTGCAGATACCCGAAAGCGAAAGCACCCACCGACGCGGTCAGGTTTACGACCAGGATCAGTAGCAGTGTCTCCTGGGTGGAGAAAAGCATTGCCTCCTGGGCGTATATCGCTGCCAAAGCGATCACTGCCTGGATGCCTGCCTGGTAAAAGACTGTGCAGACGAGAAAGCGCGACAGGTCCCGAAACCGCCGAGCATGTTTGAATGAAACCCGTAGCCGCGCCCATGCACTTGCTGCGACGTGGGCGGGGTCACCCCCCTGGGGTGGAGTGCGTTCCCCCAAGAAAACGAAAGTGGGGACAGCCGCCACGGCGAACAACACTGCAGTGATCAGCATGCACACGGGGACGAATTCAGCCGCCGTAGCCCCTTGAGCCTTGGCGTGGCTGATCCAGGCCAGACATGCCGCCAGCGACGTCAAACCGCCGAAGTACCCGAAACTCCAGCCCCAGCCGGAAACACGGCCCATGGACCGGGAGCCAGCCAGTTCGGGAAGAAACGCAGCGATGAGGTTCTGACCCATGCCGTAGAAAAAATTCGATGCAATTACCATTGTGGCGGCAACCGCGATCGCGCCGGGAACGGCAAAGTAAAGCGCTGCAGTCGTCGCGACGCAGCCGCCAGTAGCAAGCGCCAGCAGCCGTTTCTTCCATGCGTAGGCGTCAGCAATGGCCCCGACGACAGGTGCGCTGAGCACGATTAGGCCGTAGGAAACCGCCAGTGCCGATGTCCACGCCAAAGTTGCCCAAGCTGCGCCCTCGGCTACCACGCCGACGAAATAGGCACTGAATAGCGCCGTGATCACAACCGTTGTGTAACCAGAATTGGCAAAGTCGTACATCGCCCAAGCCCACACTTCCACGGGACGGACGGACTGCCGGGGAAGGGCCTTCGACGGTGAAATGGTGGGCAACATTGTTTCCGAGGAGAACAGGAAGTTGGAATGCTCGCCATTGTGGCCGACAAATGAGCCACGAATCGCTGCGGTTCGTAAGAGTGGAAGTGGCAACCTCCTGGGCCAGGGCTTGTTTTCACAAGAATGCGAACGAGCTGCCCCTCCCTCGCCGGATCTCACGGGCAGGTGACGGTACCTTGCCAAGGGCGGCATCGTAAGGTGCTGCGTTGCTGGCAATGTCGCGACCGGAATCGCGACACTCGCGAATTTGTGACCGGTCTCACGCGTGAAGCCGATTCAACTGCCGGGCAATGATGTCGTGATTGAGCCACAGCACGGGACCGGCGGGATCCGAGGAATCGAGGAAGATCAGTGGGCCACTGGCTTCGATCACCAGTCTGCTCAATAGGTCAGTAATCAAGGCGTTGCGGTCCTTGTGCATTTTCACAATGGCGTTCGACATGGGGATCATCAGGTCAGCCAGAGCCAAGCTATTCGGCATCGGCCAGGCAGCAAAATCTCGAAACCCTTGCATCACGGCACTCTCGTGAAAGTCCGAAACTTTCTGCAGGACTGCCTCGACTGAGTGGTCGTCTGTAAGGAGATCGCGGCAGGCGTGCCACTGTGCCTCGGCCCATTCGCCGCCGTTTTCCTTCTTCAGCGCCTTGAGCAGCAAGATCAGCGGTAGCTCGACGCCAGCAAAGATGTCCGAGGAGTTCGTGCGGATTTCCGGGCAGTTGTAAACCGTTGCTTTGATGCCCTCCGCCCACGCTGCATGCGCAATGCGCTCAAGCCTCATCTTGGCTCGGCCCTGAGTGTAGTTGGTGTACGTCTGCCAGTGGTACTGCTCGCCAATAAG
>JBAWHH010000629.1:0-12181 GCA_049593715.1 Rhodocyclaceae bacterium | reverse complement strand
AGCTTGTTCTGATCGGTTGCTGCGTGCTGGCCGCCAACGCCTTTGCCGCAGACGAGTTTGCTGCGCCGAAAGACGCGGAAAACATGGTCCAAAAGGCCGTGGGCCATATCCGCGCTGGCGGCAAGGAAAAAGCTTATGGCGAATTCACGGCTAAAGCGGCTGGCTGGGTCGATCGGGATCTCTATGTTGTCGTCTATGACCTGAGCGGCAAGGTGCTCGCCCACGGCCAAAACGCCAAGATGGTCGGAAAAGATCTGATCGAGCTGAAAGACCCCGATGGCAAGGCTTTTGTAAAAGAACGCGTCGATCTGGCGAAATCAAAAGGCAAGTTCTGGCACGACTACAAGTTCACCGATCCCGTATCGAAGAAAGTGCTCCCCAAATCCGCCTACTGCGAGAAGCTCGACGAAACCGTGGTCTGTGCCGGCGTCTACAAGCGCTAATCGAGCGCTCTGATCTCAATACGAATCTGGAGAGGCGATCATGAAGCTGAACCTAAAGATAATGGTGCCACCGGCGGTAACGATCGTCTTTCTTTTGCTTTTCGGTCTGTTGGCATTGGGCGCGCTGAAGACCCAGGGCAATGCCTTGAACGAGATTTTTGGCGAGCGTTTGGGCGCCTTTCGGTCCGCCGTGTCGATCGCACGCGAACTCGACCGAGCCCATACCGGCACCTATCGCCTGCTCACCTGGATGGGGACCTATAGCGAGGACAAGATCAAGGCGGCCAGCGCGGAAATCTTTAACGGGATCGACGCGTCAATGCGGGACGTCCAGAACCTGCAGCAATCGGCAAGCATTGCGGAGAGTGATCGAACCGGCCTTGCCGCCATTGCGGAACACCTTAAAAAATATCGCAAAAACACGGCCCAAGCGATTGATCTGGCCTCCGCGGACGTGAACATGGGTGTGGCGATGATGCAGACCGCCGACACCACATACATCGAAGTGGAAAAAGCCCTGGACGGCTTCATCCAGCACAACCAGGAACTTGCCGGTGCCAGCTACGAAAACGCGCGTGGCCGGCTCGGCCAAGTGCAGATGGCTGCAATTGTCGTGCTGGTTCTTGCCTTCGCCGTGGCCGCCGCGGTCAGTTTTGGATTGCGGCGCCAAATCATGAATCCGCTCCGCCAAGCCCAAGCGTTTGCTGCCGCTATCGCTTCTGGTGATCTCACGCCGGAAGTGCATAGCAACGCGCGGGACGAAATCGGCGATCTGATGCGCTCCCTCGAAACCATGCGCGGTAGTCTCAGAACGATGATCGGCGCGGTGAAGAACAGTGCCAGCCAGGTGGGGCGATCCACCGGGGCCGTGGCCGCATCCGCCAACCAGGTGGCTGCGGCGTCCGAATCCCAGTCGGACAACGCATCCTCCATGGCGGCAGCCATCGAAGAGTTGACCGCCAGTATCCACCAGATGGCGGACAGCGCCAGTCAGGCGCATCAGTTGTCGGTGGCGTCCGGGGAGGTTTCCCGCAGAGGCAGCGAAGTGATCCAGAGCACCTTGAAGGAGATGAACGAGATCGCCTCCACCGTCACCGCTGCGGCGGGCACCATCGACGGCCTGGGCCAGCAATCCAAGCAGATTTCCGCCGTGGTGGATGTGATCAAGGACATCGCCGAGCAGACCAATCTGCTGGCGCTGAATGCCGCGATCGAAGCGGCGCGCGCCGGTGAGCAGGGGCGGGGGTTTGCGGTGGTCGCCGACGAGGTCAGGAAACTTGCGGAACGCACAGCTTTGTCCACCGAAGATATCCGGGGTATGGTGGCCAACATTCAGAGCGGTGCGGAAACTGCCGTGCGCGAGATGGAGCAGGCCGTCACCGTTGCCCGCGCCGGCGTCGAGCTGGCCGGCCAGGCCGGAGAATCTACCTTGCAGATCACGCAACGGACCGGTGCCACAGCGCAGGAAGTGAACGCCATCAGCGCAGCCCTCAAGGAGCAGCGCGTGGCCGGCGACGAAATCGCGCGGCGGGTGGAGCAGATCGCCCAGATGACCGAACAGAACCGCGGCGCGGCCCAGGACTCCGCTTCGTCGGCGCGGCAGTTGCAAGGCCTCGCCGAGTCCATGCTTCATCAGGTCAGCCAGTTCAAAGTCTGAGGGGGGCAGCCAGGGCCGGCGAGTTCGGATTGCCGACCCCAGGCATAGATTTGACAGGGCCAGCCGCAACGTGATCGGCCGGCGTAGGACAGCAACGGGCTGCTTACCGGCTGCGCATGTAGCGGCGGAAGAGCGGATCGTGCAATTCCCGGAATTTCCTCCGGCTCTCCACCAGTTCGGCCTGAAGGCCCTGACGCTCCAACAGGAGCAAGTTGAGGACCAAACGGGCGCCGCGTTCCGCTGCGGTGTCCGCCCCCGCCTGGGCGGGCCGCAGGGCATCGGCCCAGTGGGGTTCGGCGACCAGTGCCCAGGCCGGGAACCAGGCGAAATCGCCCCCTTCGACTTCCCCCTCGAATTCGGCGTCGAAGCGGCGCAGCAGCGTACGCAGTTCCGGTAGCGCTAGGTGGCGGGCGAGGGCTGACGCACGTTCCGGGGCCATCCAGGCCAGTTCGGCCAGGAAAGGCCAGACCGCCGCCAGGCTGCCGGTGCGGCCCTCCGCTTCGGCTTTCCAAGCCAGGGGCGAAGGCAGCCGGCGCCAGGAAGGGATGCCGGCCAATGCTTCCGCCGCAGCGGACCAATCCCCGGCGCGCAGCAGCAGCGGCGCCGCGTGCAGGGCTTCGTTCGCCGGGTCGAATGGCAGATGGACCAAGGCCGCCGCGAGTTGTCTCCATAGCGACGCCATCCAGGCTTCGGCCCCAACCCCGAAAACCCGCTTCGCCGCTTCGGCGGCGCGTTCCGTCGCCTCCAGGATTTGCGCGCCGGGCACCCGTTCCAGGGGCGCCGCCACTTTCTGTGCCAGACGCGCTGCCAGGATGGTCACCGTTGGCAGTAGGGCATCCCCCGGATACTCGGCGGCGAGGGCACCGATGGCACGCTCGATGCGCTCCGGATCGCGCGCCTCCAGCGCCTCGATCACGGCATTGCGCAGCATCACGTCCCGGCTGTGTTCAAAGATGTCCAGTTGCATTGCAGTTTCCGACTGGTTTGGGCCGGTGGGGAACGAAAGACTGCCTCGCACAGCAAGTTTGCCACGGAAGCGCCCGCCTGCCTCATGACCTGATGCTTCCGCTACCATTGCGGACGGATCGGCGTAGTGAAGGTCTTCGCGGCGATCCGGGCGCCCAGAGGTAGAGCGGGCGCGGGCCAGAGGGGCCTGGCCAAGCCGGCACCCCAAATCCTGCTGCCCGGCTGATGAATGAACTCGGCCTGCCGTTGTTGCACAATGTCCGCCACGCCGCAGCCGAGTCGCTCATTCGCGGGTACGTCGAGATATTCGTAAAATGTACTCTTGCCAGCGGCCACGAGCATCCACGTCTCCGGGCAGCTTTTTGCAAATTGCGCAAACTCGTTGTGCGGCTTGTTGCGCGCTATCGGGAAGAAACGCGGGCTTGCTTCGCGTTGAGCGTCGGCGCGGGAGCCGTTGCGGTGCAATCTGCCACCCTTCCCAGGCGTGCGGACTCCTGGATCAAATCTCTGAAGAAAATCTTCCAAAGGAACTCCTGTGCCCCTGCTCCCCGACCTGACTGACCTTCGCACCCTGGCCGCGAGCCCACTCCGTCTGGCGCTGGAACTACGGGTGGGAATTGAGGCCGGGGCGATGCTGGCGCTGCAGCCGCTGCTGCGCTTGGCGCCACGGGGGGATGGGCATCCGGTGCTGGTGTTTCCACGCCTGCTCGGCACCGATCTGGCGACCCTGCCGTTGCGCGCTTACCTCACCAGCCTCGGTTACGCGGCGGCGGCCTGGGATCAGGGGCTTAATCTGGGCCCGCACCACGGTGTGATGCCCGCCGCCCTGGCCCGGCTGAGGGAACTGCGGGAGCGGCACGGCCGCAAGGTGAGCCTGATCGGCTGGAGCGTGGGCGGTCTCTATGCCCGACAACTGGCCAAGCAATTGCCGGGCGACGTGCGCCAAGTGATCACGCTGGGCACGCCGCTCACCGGCCGGCCCAAGCCGGCTGACCTGTGGCGCTGGGTAGAGCAGGCCACCGGCCAGCCTTTCGGACTGCCGGAAACCCATGGCTCACTGGAAACGCCGCCGCCGGTGCCGACCACGGCGATCTACAGCCGCAGCGATGGCATCGTACCGTGGCAGGACAGCGTGCAGCGCGCCGGACCGGCGTGCGACAACATCGAGGTGGAATCCAGCCATTTGGGGCTGGGTGTCCATCCCCTGGTGCTCTACGCCGTCGCCGACCGGCTGGCCCAGCCGGAAGGGCAGTGGAAACCCTTCCTCCGCGACGGGCTGAAAGCCGTGCTTTTCCCGGAACCGCAGCGGCCGGGCTGGTTCTGAGCCGACGGTGACGGCAGCCCGGCTGCTGCGCTAGTGGCGCGCCAAGCGGTTGCGCAGGACCGAAAAATAGAGCCGCACCCGGGTGGGCAGGCTTGGTCCGCGCGTACTGTAGGCGTTGGAACTGGCCACGGTTCGCTGCACTGCATAGCTGGCGTGGCGGTGGCTGATGAGCAGCCGATCAATCATTTCCATGTCTGACCTCGCTTTTGTGGTTATACCGGACATTATCGTCCTGGTCCGCGGGGCCCATCCATCGGCCGATAGGATTACCATCGGCAACCAGCGTTTCCCACGTTTGCTCGCCGGAAAATGGGGGAGGGCGGCACCGCGCCTTTCCAGACTACAGCGTTTTCGTTGACGAAAAACGTGAAGAAGTTCCCAGCGGGCCGGCCCCATGGACCTTCTTTCCGGGAAGGGAATCGGGCCCGCATACCGGAACAGGCTTCTGACGAATCTCTGCCAACTGTCTGTTTTGCTGTGTTTCATGTTTGCAGTGCCGCACCCCGGCCGAGAAGCATGTCCAGGCAGGAAGATCCATTTTTTTGACTGACCAACAGCGTTTTTTTCCCCAACCCATGCATCCTTTGCGTCGCCTTTTCGGCTACGCCCGGCGTTATCGTTTCGATGTCGTCCTGGCCTCCTGCTACTCGGTCCTCAACAAGCTGTTCGACGTCCTGCCGGAGATCCTCATCGGCGTGGCGGTGGACGTGGTGGTCAATCGAAAAGCGTCTTTCCTGGCGCGGCTGGGGGTCGAGGATCCAAAAGAGCAACTCGTGCTGCTGGCGCTCATCACGGTCGTGATCTGGGTGGGCGAATCGGTGTTCCAGTACCTCTACGACGTGAAGTGGCGCACCCTGGCGCAGAACCTGCAGCACGAGATGCGCATGGAGGCGTACCGCCACGTGCAGCGGCTGGAGCTGGCCTATTTCGAGCGTAACCGGACGGGGAATCTCCTGGCGATCCTCAATGAGGACATCAATCAGATGGAGCGCTTCCTCAACGGCGGCGCCAACGATCTGATTCAGGTGGTGTTCGGTTCTTTGATGGTGGGAGCGGTGTTCTTCGTCCTCACCAGCGAATTGGCTTTCCTGGCCCTGGTGCCGGTGCCAGCCATCCTCTACGGTGCGTTCTGGTTCCAGTCGCGGCTGGCGCCGCGTTACGCGGCAGTTCGCCAGGCGGCGGGTGGGCTGGCGACGCGACTCAACAACAACCTGATCGGCATCGCGACGGTGAAGGCTTACACGGCGGAGGATTTCGAGGCGGAGCACATCCGCCAGGGTTCGGACGCTTACCGGGCGCGCAACCGCGAAGCGATCCGCTGGTCCGCCGCCATCACGCCTGTCATCCGCATGGCGATCCTGGCCGGCTTCACCGTGACGCTGCTCTACGGCGGTCTGCTCACCCTGAACGGCGAATTGGGCGTAGGCAGCTACTCGGTGCTGGTGTATCTGACGCAGCGCTTGCTCTGGCCGCTGACCCGGCTGGCGGATATGACCGACCTCTATCAGCGCTCCATGGCGTCGATCGAGCGGGTAATGGACCTGCTGCAGACGCCGATGGCAATCCCCTACGAAGGCCGTCATCTGCCGGCGGACCAGGTACGGGGCGAACTGGTGTTCGACAACGTCGCGTTTGCCTACGAGAACTCCGGTGCCCGGCCGGCGCTGGACGGGATCTCCCTGCGCGTTGCGGTTGGTGAGACGGTGGCGTTCGTTGGCGCCACCGGGGGCGGCAAGAGCACCGTAACAAAGCTACTCCTGCGTTTCTACGAGCCCCAGCGGGGCGAGATCCGCCTCGATGGAATCCCCATCGGCGAGATCGACCTGCAGGATCTGCGTCGCGCCATCGGTTACGTGGCGCAGGACACGTTCCTCGCCGACGCCACGGTGGCGGAGAACATCGCCTACGGCATGAAGGACGCCCCGCGGGAGGCGGTGATTGCGGCGGCGCGGGCGGCGGAAGCCCATGATTTCATCGCCGTACTGCCGGATGGCTACGACACCCCGGTTGGGGAGCGCGGCATCAAGCTCTCCGGCGGGCAGCGCCAGCGGCTGGCTCTAGCGCGGGCGATCCTCAAGGACCCAGCGATCCTGATCCTGGACGAGGCGACTTCGGCGGTGGACAACGAGACCGAAGCCGCGATCCAGCGCTCCCTGGAGCGCATCGTGGTCGGGCGTACCAGCCTGATCGTCGCCCATCGCCTATCCACGGTCCGCCACGCCCACTGCATCTACGTGCTTGAGAATGGCCGCATCGCCGAATCCGGCACCCACGATGACCTGGTCGCCCGGGATGGCATTTACGCCGCGTTGTGGCGGCTGCAAACGGGCGAGAAGGTGGCCGGAGCGAAATGATCCTAGAAACCTCAGTCAGCCGCTCGAAAAGCAAGCTAACCGCCTGAGGGGAAGGGATTGCTTCCGTTCAACGGCAGTCACCTGCTGGGTGAGCACGTCATGCGCCGGATTGTGCGGCTTGCAGGTTCTCTGGCGGCGTTGCTCGTCGTAGCGGGGGGTTCTCCTGCGTCCCACATCTGCCACCGTTGGCGCCTTGCCAGCCAACCTGCAAGCCTCGCACACTCGCGCGTCCAACTGTCCAGGATGATTGCGTTGCCCGAGCCGTTGGTCTAGCCGAGCGTTTGGTGACCATCCTTGGAGGTCGTCGTTTCGGCCAAGCGCAGTCTCAGGTACGCGAACACCAGGCGCTCGCCGGTGCCCGATCCCAAATAGCGCCCGAGAAACAGGCGTCCGCATCAGCGGTAGTCGGGTGCAAATCCACCGTCTACATGCCGGGAATTTGGTGGGAACTTCCTTTACCACATTGCGATCGCAGTGCTATGGGCCATCGTGCTTGCGCGTGCGGCATCTTGGGAGAGTGGCGAAATCTCACCCACCCATCCCTGCGCATACGTAGGCAGCCGACCGTGAGAGCGTCCCTGATCCCTTTGCCTTCCAAAATGACAGGATGTTCTATCCCGTCGATCTTTTGACGATCGCTGTCA
The DNA here is from genome assembly GCA_049593715.1 of Rhodocyclaceae bacterium. Taxonomy (GTDB): domain Bacteria; phylum Pseudomonadota; class Gammaproteobacteria; order Burkholderiales; family Rhodocyclaceae; genus JBAWHH01. The sequence goes on along the minus strand of JBAWHH010000629.1, from coordinate 4,793 downwards.
ATTCCTTCCAGCTATTGTAAGATCATAGTAGTCATGGCGCCGCGGATGCCCTTGCGCTACAGAACCGCCCAGCGTTCGGGGTAGCCCAGGTGAGCCGAATGGCGCCGGAGGGAGGATGCAAGGGGGGCACCGGATCGTGGCGCCGAGAACAGAATCGCAACGCTTAATGCCGATTCCGGCCGTGCCAGTAGGCGTAAGTTGTTGTTCGTAATATGCAATATGGTGTTCTGAGGGGAATCCCAGCGGCCTACCTGTTTTGCACGGGCTTGGTCAATAGGGATATCTTTAAGACATTGCTGTGTCAGGTTTCTTTGAATCGTTTAGAATGAATTAGCGTCCCTTTGTCATAAGTTCGGTACCTGTTAAATCGTCCAGATAGAGGTGTGCAATGTCCGCGATTGACTTTGTCAATCTGCCCAGGCGTCCGAAGGACTGGGATTACGCAATTCAGAATTTCAAGACGAAGACGCTGTTCCACGAGTCTGTCTGGCTCGACTTCACCTTGATCGCACGCCCTGGCTGGACGATCGACTACTTCGCGATCAAGCAGAATAGAAGGACGATTGGCTATCACTGTGCATTCCGCAAAAGAAAGCTGTTGATCTCCATTTATCCGAATTTTTGGTTTGGTACCAGCGTATTTCACGGTCCTCTGGTGGAGGATGGCGTCAATCAGCGCGAACTTGTTTCCGCGTTGGTTTCGGCGGCGAAGAATCGCGGTGTTCATGTTCTGCGTCTGAGGAACGACTGGCTGGATCCGGAAATCATGAAGGCTGCGGGTTTCCAGGTGAGGACCGGCCGGAATCAGTTATGCCAGCTTCCCGGAGACGAATCTTTGGCGTGGGCTTCCTTGCGCGGAGTTTGCAGAACCCGCATCCGCAAAGGGGAACGGGAAGGGGTCACGAGTGAAGTGACGCAAGACCCGCTCGCGGCGGAGCACTTTTATGCGCTCTACCTCAATACGCTGCGGCAGAAGGGTATTACCCCTTCCTTCACCCTGGAATCCTATCGGATCCTTGTGCGGCTGCTGGTGCCTGCAGATCGGCTTTTTGTCGTTTGCGTGAAGCGGGGCAACGATGTCGTCGGATTGGGGTTCTATGCCTACGATGATCGCGCGATGTACTTTCTGGATGGTGCGTCCGATCCGAGCCTGCTGCATCTTTGCCCGAACGAGCAACTTCACTGGGCGGCGATGAAGCTTGGCATCAAGCGGGGAATTCCGCTCTTTAACATTGGCGGTGGTCCTGCCCCTAGCCGTTTTTCCCAGAAATTCGGCGGGCAGGCCGTCGATTATCATGAATTCTCCAAAACCTTGAGCCCTGCGCTGGCCCTGTGGCTCAACGCCTGCCGGACCGGGTCCGCTTCCGTTGCTTGGGTCGGGAACGCCGTGGCTACGTCGGGAGACGCGTATCCCTGATCGGTGCAATATCAAGAACAAGGGCCTTCGGCAGAGTTGATCCCAGTTCCGTAGCCGAACGCACCATTGTCGGCGCGCGGACACTGACGCCAGTGACCGATCCCCGTGCACCGGGCGTTCGCTACGTTCGGGGAAAGCCCCGTCTGCTAAAGCCCGCCAGACCGGCCAGCGTTGGCATGGCAAAGGTCCGAGCCTGCAATCCAGGTAGTAGTTTCGGCAAGCGTAGGCGAATTCATCGGTCTGCGCATAGGGGCAGAGGTCCGTCGCCGGGCGCCCTGTGAAAACCTGCTGGCCCACCTCCTCGTACGTCTCCTCGACAACAAGCAACCTCCTCACTCGGCTTCCCCGGCAGCGAACCCGGGCCGATGACAACGGCCGAAAATTCGAGTTCGACGAAAGCGGGGGCGACTCCGCGCTCCTGAGCGTTGAAGTGAATGCGTTCAGCGGGTAGCATGCCCGGCCAACGGGGGAATGAATGACTAAAGCCAAGAAGTTGCTATTAATCGAAGCGAATACGGATGGGACGATTGGCGGGTCGCATTTTTGTTTACTTGAGATTGTTCAGCGGATCGACAGAAACAAGTATGAGCCCATCGTCTTGTTCTATGAGAGGAATTCTTTAGAGGATACGTTCAGGGCGTCCTGCCCGGTTTTCATTGTCCCTAGCGCCAAGCCTTTTAATTTGTCAAGGCATATACCGCCATGGCTTAACGGAATAAACGCTATCCGGTTTAGCCTCTCTATCATCCAGAAGCTGGCGAACTTCGCATCGATTGTTATCCCTGGCTTCTTTTGGGCGATGGCTTTCATTGCCAGGAGTCGCATTGACATCGTTCATCTTAACAACTGTCCAGATCTTAGTGATTGGCTGATAGCGAGCAAATTGCTCGGCGTTAAGTGTTCAGCGCATTTGAGGGGAAACTGGAAACCCGCCCCGAGATCGTTTCAGCGCTGGCTGGTGGGGCACTATGATTTGATCATTGCCATTTCAACGTCCGTAAAGGAGTTTCTGGAACACGAGGGGATTGCGACTAACAAGATTTCGGTGATCCACGATGGAATCAACCTGCAGCCGCATGTTGCTTGCCTGGAGCAGCAGGTTTGGCCGGAAATGATCGGCGACTCGTTCGCCGGCTTCGTGATCGGTGTGGTGGGAAATATCAAGCCGTGGAAGGGGCAACACGTTGTAGTCGAGGCGATGCACATCCTCACATCAGCACGCAGCGACGTGAAGTGCCTGATGGTCGGCGACGTGGGGCGCTTGCGCGAGGATCAAGAGTATTTCTCCGCTTTGAAAGCGAACGTTAGGGAGTTGGGCTTAGAGCGGGACATCGTCTTTACTGGTTTTCGCCAAGATGTGCTGCCGCTAATGAAGGAGTTTTCGGTGATTGTGCATTCGTCGACGGAGCCGGAGCCTCTTGGGCGCGTGATCCTTGAGGGCATGCTCATGGGGCGGCCCGTCATCGCAACTGCCCATGGAGGCCCCCTGGAGCTCATTGTCGATGGCGAGTCTGGTTTCTTGGTTCCACCAGACAACCCCGCCGTCCTTGCCGCGAGATTGGCGACTCTTTTGGATGACGAGGACCTGCGCTCACGGATGGGCGCGAATGCGCGTCGACGGGTCTGTGAGTGCTTCGGTCTTGATGCCAAGGTCGGGGAGATCGAAGACCAATTGGATGAACTTTTTTCGGGCAACGGATCACGGAATGGACTCGCCTAACTCCTGGCTCGTTTTCGCTTGTAGCTTTCGGCAGGCAGGTTGAGCAGAAGGGCACGCGGATCGAGGAGGCCCACTTGGCAGAGGATCCCTTGTGCGGGTCGGGAGGAAGCAGTATTGCGGGACCCGCCTTTTCTGGCGCTGAAAGTCGACGACTGCCGTTGTCGCGGTCAGTCTCGCGACCCTCGATCCGGGCTCGGGTCGCCCCGCAGCGCCCCGCGCAACATCTCGCGCTTTCGCCCATAGCCCGCGCTTTTCCACAGGCTGAATCCTGCCTCCGCCAGGCCTTTGCGGACTGTCGCCGCCACGGTCCACGTTGCAAGCGTCGCGCCGGGGGTTGCGGCGGCCGCCAGCGCCTGGAAGATTGCCGGGGACCACATTTCCGGGTTCTTGCCGGGGGCAAAACCGTCGAGGTAGAAAGCGTCCGCCTGCTTTTTCAGACGCGGCAGCACATCGGCCGCGTCGCCGAAATGTAGATCCAGGGTAACGCGGCCCTGGTCGAACTGCAGCGTGTGCAGGCCGGTCTCGGGCAGAGGCCAGGCGGCGCAAAGTTGCTCGGAGTAGAGCGCCAGTTCGGGCCAGCGTTGGTGAAGCGTCCCCAGATCGTCTGCTCCGAAGGGGTGCTTTTCGATCGACACAAAGCGCAGGTGGAAGCAACGGGCGCTGTCAGTGAGCCAGGCTTTCCAGGTGGCGAGGAAATTGAGGCCGGTACCGAAACCCGTTTCCAGCACGGTGAAACTGTGTCGGTGCCGCCAGCGCTCGGGCAGGCCGTTGCCGGCGAGGAATACGAACTCCGCCTGGCCCGGCCCGCCGTCGATCGAGTGGTAAACATCGCCGAACTCCGCGGAAAACGGCGTCCCGTCTTCGCGGATGACGAGCCTTGCCGGCGTCAGCGTTTTGGTCACCGGCTGGGCGACGGCTGGCCCATCGGTGAAAAAGACCTCGGTTGTCCAGCCTACGTTCAGGGCCGCATGTGGGGGAACAGGATGACGTCGCGAATATTGGCCGAGTTGGTCAGCAGCATCACCAGCCGGTCGATGCCGATGCCGCAGCCCCCGGTCGGCGGCAGGCCGAATTCCAGCGCACGGATGTAGTCGGCGTCGAAATACATCGCCTCCTCGTCCCCCGCGGCCTTCGCTTTGGACTGCTGCTCGAAGCGGGCGGCCTGGTCCTCGGGATCGTTCAGTTCCGAGAAGCCGTTGGCGATCTCCCGCCCCGCGATGTAAAGCTCGAAACGTTCCGTCACTTCCGGGTTGCTGTCAGAGCGGCGCGCCAGGGGAGAGACTTCGGCCGGGTAGTCGATGATGAAGGTCGGTTCGAACAGTTCCGCCTCCGTTGTCTCATCGAACAGCGCCAACTGCAGCGCTCCAAGGCCGGACTCGGGCCGCACCTCGAAGCCCAGATCCTTGAGTTTCGTCCGCAGCCAGTTCGCGTCATTCAGTTGCTCGACACTGAAACCGGGATGGGTGGCGCGGATGGCTTCGACGATGGTCAGCCGCGCAAATGGCTTCGCCAGATCGAGCTGCCGCCCCTGGTAGTCGAACTGCAGCGTGCCCAGCGCTTCCTGGGCGGCGAAGCGCAGCAGGCCTTCGGTGAAGTTCATCAGCAGGCGATAGTCGGTGTACGCCTCGTAGAACTCCATCATGGTGAATTCTGGGT
>JBAWHH010000628.1:0-4090 GCA_049593715.1 Rhodocyclaceae bacterium | reverse complement strand
CGAGGTGGCGGATTCCGCCTTGCGCATTCGCCCGGCTTTCGCGACGTTCGATGCCGAAGTGCGTTTCCAGATCGCGTACCGCGCGGTGGCGGACAACAAAGCCTGCGAATGCGGCGCCATCCTGCGGGGCGAAAAGCGGCCCCAGGACTGCAAAGTGTTCGGCACCGTCTGCACCCCGGAAAACCCGCTGGGCGCCTGCATGGTGTCCTCCGAAGGCGCCTGCGCCGCCCACTACACCTACGGCCGCTATCGCGACGTGGCGGCTGGCGCGAACTGAAGCCATGGTGATCCGCAAGGGCTATATCCGCCCCATCGACTTCCAGCATGGCCGCGTGGACATGAGCCACGGTAGCGGCGGGCGGGCCATGGCGCAGCTCATCGAAGAACTTTTCCTGGCCAGTTTCGACAACGAATGGCTGCGGCGCGGCGACGACGCGGCGCGCCTGCCCGCGCCCACCGGCCAACTGGTCATGGCGACGGACGCCCACGTCGTCTCGCCGCTGTTTTTCCCAGGCGGAGACATCGGTTGCCTCTCGGTGCACGGCACCATCAACGACGTGGCGATGCTGGGCGCCTGCCCGCTCTGGCTTTCCGCCAGTTTCATCCTGGAGGAAGGTTTTCCCCTGGCCGATCTCCAGCGCATCGTCCAGTCCATGGCGCGGGCGGCGCAGGAGGCGGGCGTGCCCGTCGTCACCGGCGATACCAAAGTGGTGGAGCAGGGCAAAGGCGACGGCGTGTTCATCACCACCACCGGCGTTGGCGACGTGCCGTCGGGCGTGGACGTCTCCGGGCACCGCGCCCGCCCCGGCGATGCGATCATGGTGAGCGGCACCCTGGGGGACCACGGCATCGCCATCATGTCGCTGCGGGAAGGGCTGGGCTTCGAGACCGCCATCCAGTCCGACACGGCGGCGCTGCACGGCCTGGTGGCGGCCATCCTCGCCGCCGAGCCGGACATCCACGTACTGCGCGACCCCACCCGCGGCGGCCTGGCCACCACGCTGAACGAAATTGCCCGCCAGTCCGGCGTCGGACTGGTGATCGAAGAAAGCGGCCTGCCGGTGCGCGAACCGGTCAGCGCCGCCTGCGAAATCCTCGGCCTGGACCCGCTCTACGTCGCCAACGAAGGCAAGCTGGTATGCGTGTGCGCGCGGGAGGCCGCCGAGCGCGTGCTGGCGGCGATGCGCGCCCACCCCCAGGGCCAGGACGCGGCCATTATCGGCAAGGTGATTGAAGACCCCCACAACTTTGTCCAGATGGAAACCGCCTTCGGTGGCCGGCGCAACGTGGACTGGCTGACCGGGGAGCAACTGCCGCGGATTTGCTGAGGCGGCGGTAGCCATCACTTCCAAGGGCTGACGTGTTGCCGGGCGCGCCAACGGCCCCCCGCTTGCCTCGACAACGAAGCCATTTCGCCGGGGACTCTCCGCTCCGAGGCCGGCGTCCCAACCGAACAATCTGATCTCCCCGGTCGCCGGAGAGGCCTTGGTTTGAGCGCTCCGGTCCCGATACCAGTTCAGCCGGTACTCCACGCCCGCGGGCGTTTCATGCCGGCAATTCGGCATGCCTGCTTGACGTAGCCGTAGGGGAACAGTTCGAACAGCCGGTTGCGCGAGCCGGGCCCAAGGCGCGCGGCAAGGTGCTTGATGACGAACCTCGCATCCGGCGCTATCTGGTGGCTTTGATAGTAGTCGCGCATGAAGCGGATTACGTCCCAGTGCTCCTCCGTCAGGTCGATCCCCTCGCGGCGGGCGAACAGCTCCGCCTGTTCCTCGTCCCAGTCCAGCGGTTCCACCAGATACCCTTCTTCATCCATCACCGGATGCCTTTTCGTCAATTCCATCTTCCCTCCTGCAAGCCATAGAATCCCAGAGCAACCCCTCTCTTTTATATCACGGCATGAGATAAGTGCGCCATGCAGTTGCGGCCTGACAGGCTGGCGCACGAAGTTTGGAAAACTGGCGATTGGAGCAATGGCGAAAACGACCCTGGACAAAAAGGACTTCGAGACGCTCTCGGATTTCCGCTATCAACTGAGGCGATTCCTGCGCTTCAGCGAGCGCGTCACCCGCGCGAACGGGATCACCCCGCTGCAGTATCTGCTGCTGCTGCACATCAAGGGGTTTCCGCAAAGGGAATGGGCAACGGTGGGCGAACTGGCTGAGCGGCTGCAGTCCCATCACCACGGGGTGGTCGCGTTGGTCAGCCGGTGTGAAATGCTTGGCTGGGTCGTCCGCCAATCAAGCCAGGTGGACCGGCGCGAGGTGGAAGTCCATTTGACTGCGACGGGCGAGGAAGTCGTGCAGAACCTGGCGCGACTGCATCGAGATGAACTCCTTCACATGGAAGGCAGTTTTCAGGTGCCAAGAATGCCGGTGACCCGGCGAGGCTGAGCAGGGTGGCCGTGCCCCGTTTCTCTCCGGGTACATGGCCACGATTTGCACCAAACCTTGTTTTTAGCGGTCGCGCCCTCGACCGCGATCATCGCCGGGGCGATGGTCCCACTGGTCGCCGGGGGGCGGGCCGCGCCGGTCGTCGCGGCGGTCCTCCCAGCGTTCCCGCCGATCTTCACGGCGGTCGTCGCGGCGGTCGTCGCGCCGTTCCCAACGCGACTTGTAGCGGGGAGCGTATTCGTGGCGATACCAGTCGTCCCGAACGAAAAACACGCGTTCGCCGCATGCACCGTACCTGTGGCAATGTTTCCGCCAATGCTTGGCGTGGCCCGGAGGCACGCGCAGATAGATCGGCTCGCGCCTCTCAACAAACCGCTCGACCATCAGCGGTTCGCGGTACATCACGGCTGGCGGTGGATAGCCGCCGAGGTCCAGGCGGCCGTAGAAATTCGGGTCACCGATTCGGACCGAAACATTGACATCGGCCGCGAAGGAGGGGGAGGCAATGCTGGTGACGAGACCGGCTACGGCAGTAGCGATCAGGAAACGTTTCATGCTCGGACTCCAGGTTTTCATGGAACTCGTTTAACGGCCAAATGCCCCGGGTGATGACCGCTCGATTGTTGCGACATGTAAGCGGCCGGTCTCCTGCTGCCCGGTGTCGAAAAAGCAGAGACGCCCTTCATCATGGAGCGAATCGCAGATCGGGGCCCGTTCCGCTGGTCGTGCCTGCGTTGTCTGGTGAACCGGATTGCGGGGGCTCAACGTAGCTCGAATCGGATCAGTTCCAGAGTATCTTCGTCCAGCACCCGGCCATTCGTGGTGAACACCTTGCGCTGGTAGCGCACCAAGCGTTTGACCTCCGGCGCATACCAAAGAATCTGGTCGATGCGCGCTGGCTCGGTGGTGAGGGGGAGCGAACCGCCGATCACGGTTCGGTGGGCGTCGAGCTGGATCCGCAGGGCGTCGAATTCCCCCGCGGGCGTCTTTACCCTCTCCTTGTCGACGATTCGCGCCTGGGCGTTCCATGGCGTGGCGGAACCGGGCAGATCGGGAATGGCGACTGGCTGCCAGCGTTCGCCCGGTGTCATCCGCGCGAAAGCGGCGAGATAGGGATTGAGTTCGGAAATGGTCACCCCCCCAGCCTGGCGTTCCGCGACGATCACACGGCCATCAAACTTGCGCTCTTCGCCCTTTGATGCGGCATTTTCAAGGCTGAGGCTGTCCCGGATTTCCCCCGGGGCCGAGTCGAGTACGCGGGCTACCACAATGCGCTCTCCGACATTCGCCCAACGGCTCCGCAAACGGTAGGTCCATGTGTCGCCGGGCGCGGGCAGGCTGGTAAGGCTTCCCCCCGCGGGCGCCGGCGGCGCAGCCGATATCGGCCGCTCGGGCAGGGCAGGCCGGGGTACGGCAGCGGGTTCCACACGGGGGCGTGGGGTGACCAAAGGTTTGCCTGGTCCCTCGGCGGGAGCCGATGCCACAGCTTGGCCGGCTGGTGGCAGAAAGTAGAAATCGCCCTCGATGGAACTGTTGTCCCAGGTTACCTGACGGCCGTTGGTTTCTTCGCGCACGCGGGTTCGCACGCGTTTCAGCACATCTTCGATACGCAGCCCGGCAACGCGCATGGTCTCGGCAAGGTAGCGGGAATAGGGGCTGTTGCGCCCGGTGCCATCCTCCGCCACGTTGCCGGGCGC
>JBAWHH010000627.1:0-2386 GCA_049593715.1 Rhodocyclaceae bacterium | reverse complement strand
TTGATGTGAACGGCAGGGTGGTCCGATCAGACGCTCTTCGCCGGGTGGTCGTATTCGCCAACTTGAGAAGGTCTTTCGGCAGACCGGCGTGAATCAGCTGGAAGGCATGTACCGGCTGGACAAGATCGCGCAGACGTAGCATCCCCAGGTCGTGCAAGCTCATGTCGGGCGGCAGCCCCTCACGTACCAGGGCTTCCGTGGAAGACGAGAGCAAGGTCTGCCCACCGCGCGCCACGGCCAGCAGCCGCGAGCAGCGATTCACCGTCTTCCCGAAATAGTCGCCCGCGCTGAGGTAGGCCGGACCGGTATGTAACGCCACGCGCACTCGAAGCGGGGTACGGGTCGGCCATTCTTCGGTACTGAGGAGGTGCTGTATCTCACGCGCTGTCTGCAGCGCATCTGGGGCACGGTCAAAGCTCACGCAAAAAGCGTCGCCTACGGTCTTGAAGACCCAGCCGCCGTAGCTCGCAACGGCCGACGACAAAAGGGTGTTGTGCCGCTGCAGCGCGACGCGCATGCTGTCCGCCTCTTCCTCCCAGAGAGCCGTCGAGCCCTCGATGTCGGTAAAGAGGAAAGTGAGCGTCACCAGGGGTGTGTCACCAACCGCCACCTCGGATAGGTCCATGTTCTTGTTTTCCTCCCTTGCGGCCCAGTGGCTCCGGCGCCACCGAATTCTCGCGTCCACAGGAAAATCATAATAGACCGGACGAGCGTTGCGGGAATCGGGCTGGGGGACGCTTCGCGATCGCCCATGTCTAAAGGAATGAACAGCGGCCAGAAATGGGCCGCAGATACGGAAAGAGAGGGCGGCGACATGTTCAGTCCGCGCACGATCGATCATGGCCTGATGGACGCGGAACACTTGGCCTTGGGTCATTGGGTTCAAGCGGCGGTGGAAGGCTCGCGCGAGGGGCACGCGCTGTCCCAAGCCCTCGATGCCTTGGACGCTCTGCGCCGACAGGCCGCAAGCCATTTTGAACATGAATCCGAGGACATGCGCGCAACCGGGTATCCGCAGCGGAAGGCGCACGCGCACGATCACGAAGCCATGCTGGACGAGTTACTATTGATCCGCCAGGCAGTCACAGGATTGGAGGGGCCACTGAATGTCGAGAAACGGTCGACGATCACCGAGCGGCTGCTGTGCTGGTTCCATGGCCATATTGAGCGGCATGACAGGCCGTTGGCTGCGTGGCTCGGACAACGAACTGCCCCACCCGACACGGGAAGCGAGCATCGGCAATAGATGCCGGCGTTTATGGCGATCCACGGCGGTCAGGGTAGTGCTGGGGGCTACCTGAGGGAAATCGGGTTTGGTGAGCCGCCCACGTCCTATCGACCATGAATTCTGCGGGGGCTCCCGGCTTGGCAATCTGATCGCTGGGTATTCGATGGGATTTCCGGGATGCCCGCTGCAATGTCGAAGCCGACGTTCGAGTGACTCCCTCTGGAATGGCGCGAACGGCCGGACTCCGACAATGGCCCTCGCACCGGTAGCCAAGGGACGCGACACATTTTTGGCCCGGCAGCGCCGGTTGTAGGTGTTGGGTAGCACCGCACAGATTCGGGGCTGTGTTGGAGGCTTTCCACCACCCCACGCCGCATAGTGCTTCGCTCTGATGCGGTCATACCAACCCGTTCCGCCCGGAAATCCTGGCATTGGGCGTCCATCTCGACGGTCCTCCGGCCATTCTCCGCAACTGGCATGCTAGATGCTGCTGTTCAATCGAGCACTGCAACTTGCTCGTTTGAAACCACACTCGGTGATTCGCAACCAGGAGAAGGCCATGAGCACGCTGACGATAAAGGACTTGTTTTCGCTCGACGTCGAGGAGCAAGGCGAGCAAACCACGACGATTCGCTCACTCTCGCGCGAGGAGTTGCGCCGGATATCGGGCGGGCGTAGCGCGGTGGGGATGTTGAACGGAGACGAAAACAACCTTGTCACCTTCGATATAGACAAATGGAATTTCGACCAATTCGCCCACGGGAAACTGTAGAAATCCCGCCGCTCTGCCAGGGGACTCACAAGGGTTTGACCTTTACGGCGGGCGGCGTGAACTTCCTTTCTCTTGGCAGGGACGAGGGTTCATGCTGACCCGGTCGCTGTGTTGCCCACGGACTGCTTTCTTGGTGGAACCAGCGTTCGAGTGACCCGCTCGACAAAGGGTCGGCTGCTCGGTCATGGCCGACGGCCGCCGAATTCGATAACGCGGTATCTCTTATCACCCATCTGAACGAGCGCGTGGTTGCTGCGCAGCCGACTTCCGAAAACGACCCAGGCGCGGCGAATGGCTACTGGTGTACCCGCCGGCCACCGGCTCCGCCAGTGATCAGTGAGCGTCCGCTGCCGCACAGACATGCCCGCTATCGCGGACATAAGGTG
>JBAWHH010000626.1:0-1520 GCA_049593715.1 Rhodocyclaceae bacterium | reverse complement strand
GGCCGCCTGCCAGCCGCCGGTACGCCGCCGCTGAACCTCGACTTCGGTGTCGTTGATGAAATTGTTCGAACGACGGCGGAAAGCGGCCAGCGAGACGCTGGTCTTGCTGTTGCCGTTGCGCTGAATCGTCCGCTGCAGGCGGATTTCGGCGCTGCTGCGGCTACCGCGATAGACGTAGTCCTGATAAGCGCCGGCGATGCTCTGGTAGTGGCGGCTGCGGTCGTAGCCGGCGGAAACCAGCCAGTAGCCGACGGGCGCCGAGTAGTGCACGCCGCCGCCCTGGGTGCCGCGGCCGCCACCCCGGCCGCCCAGGTCATGGCTGTAGTAGGCGTAAAGCAGGTCGTTGAGCCGCGCCGGGTTGTCCCAGGCCACGGCCACGCTGCCCTGATATTTGCCCGTGGCCTTGGTGCCCGCGTCGTCCGCCGTCAAGGTGGCCCGCAGCGGAAACGCCTGGCGCCGCACGATGACCACGTCGCTCTGGCCGGGCTCGTCGCCGGGGAGGATCTTGATGTCGGTATCGGCGGTGGGCACCCGCTTGTAGTTTTCCAGCCCCTGCTCGACGTCGCGAAGATTCAGCAAATCGCCGGGCCGGGCCGGCACGCTGGCCGGGAGAACGCTGCCGGCGGCGGTTTCCGCCGCGTAGGCGATGCTGCGGATGCGGCCCGGCGTCAGGGAGACGACAAAAACGCCGGTTTTCAGATCCTGCGCTGCCGCCGCCACCCGGCTGGTGATGTAGCCACGGGCGATGAGGGCGTTCTGCAGCCGCTTGAGCACGAGGTTGATGCCCTGCGTGCCGAGACAGCGATCCACCGGCGAGTCCTTGCCTTCGGGCCCAGCCGCCGCGGCCGCCAGCCAGGGAAACTCGTTTCTATCGTCGCCGGCGATTTCCACCCGCCGGATGACGAAACACGGCGCCTCGTCGGCGGGCAGGTGCATGGCGTCGGCGGCGGGCAGAGCCGGCCGGCGCACGTCCGCCGCCCGCTCCTGCTGGCGGCGCAGGGCGTCGGTTCGTTCCTCCTGGCGCCGCTGCTCCCGCGCCGCGCCGGCCGACTGGGCGCAGGCGACATGCGCTTTGGCGGACAATGCCAATAGCACAAACGCCAGCAGAAAGCGTGTCGGGATTCCACGACGTTGTATTGGTCGATGCATGACGTTCGGGCGAACACAAAGCCCGCGATCATACATCAGGCCAGTTTCCGCTTGCCGCGCGTGCTCCGTTCGCCCCTCTCTAAGGAGCGCGAAATATCATGCGAAGCGGGCATCCCAAAAGGGTTGTCGTTCCCCTCTTCCTGAATGGAGGGCGAACCGAACGCGCGTCCTCGATATGACGAAAAGCGCCGCCTGCGGATCCGGCGGACAGCGCATGCGGGACTAGACGGCGATGGCGCGCCATGGAACCGTCGAGCCGCCCGGCAGCGGCCCTGGCGGTCACCCCAACGCGTCGGCGAGGAATCGTTCCAGCAGCGGGTCGGTGCTGTGGGCGACGTTGAAGCGCAGGTGGGGGCTGGGCTGCATCTGGG
>JBAWHH010000625.1:0-2064 GCA_049593715.1 Rhodocyclaceae bacterium | reverse complement strand
GGCTGAGGCAGCGCGCTGGCCGACCTTCACGCTCAGCGGTTCGCTGGGGTTGAACGCGCTCACCCTGGGCTCGCTGACCAATGGCGCGTCGGTGGTCAGCACGCTGCTGGCGGGCGTGTCCTGGCCGGTGTTCGACGGCGGCGCCACGCGCGCCCAGGTGCGCGCCCAGCAGGCGGCGCTGGATCAGGCACGAGCGCAATACCAGGCCGCCGTGCTGACGGCACTGAAAGACGTGGAAGACGCCTTGGTGGCGCTGCGGGGCAACCGCGAGCGCCTGCTTAGTCTGCAGAACGCCGCCGAGGCGGCCGGGAATGCAGCCCTGCTGGCGCGCCAACGCTACGGCAGCGGACTGGTGGACTTCCAGGTCGTGCTTGAAACCCAGCGCACGCAGCTCAGCACACAAGACGGCGTCGCCAGCGCCAAAGCGGAACTCAGCGCCGATCACGTGCGCCTCTACAAGGCGCTCGGTGGCGGCTGGATTCCCGACGACGGTGATGCAGCAGCCGTGCCGACCCCACCCAGGACTTCCGGTTCATGAACCCTTTTCCCCCACCCGCCTCAGCCGCTCCGACCCCCGTCCCGGATGGCGAAACCGACCTCGCGAGTTTGCTCGACGAACCGGCCTCGCAGCCCTGGTACCGCCGCCCCGCGCTGTGGGTGGGCGTGCTGCTGCTCGCGCTGGCGGGGGGTGGGCTGTGGGTCTGGCAAGCGCGCCAGGCTGCCAGTGCGGCGCCCGCTTACGCCACCCAGGTCGTGGCGCGCGGCAACCTGACCCTGAACGTCACCGCCAATGGCACGCTGCAACCCACGCGCTCCATCAACATCGGCAGCGAGTTGTCGGGCACCGTGCTGAAGGTGAACGTGGACGTCAATGACCGCGTCCGCAAGGGCCAGGTGCTGGTGGAACTGGACACCGCCAAATTGCGCGACCAGATTCTGCGTGCCCGCGCATCACTGGCGGTCACGAACGCGAAAGTCGCCCAGACCCGGGCGACGGTCAAGGAGGCGAAAGCCACCCTGGCGCGGTTCGAAGAGGTGGCGCGGCTGTCGGGCGGCAAGGTGCCGTCCAAGACCGAGTTGGACACGGCCCGTGCGACGCTGGAACGGGCGACGGCCGACGAGGCGAGTGCCCGCGCCAGCGTCGCCGATGCGAAGGCAGCGCTGTCCACCGATGAAATCAACCTGTCCAAGGCATCGATCCGCGCACCCGCCGACGGCGTGGTACTGACGCGCAGCGTGGACCCCGGCAACGCAGTCGCGGCATCGCTGCAGGCGGTCACCTTGTTCAGCCTGGCGGAAGATCTGAAGAAGCTGCGCCTATGGGTCTACGTCGACGAGGCCGACGTGGGCGCGGTCAAGGTAGCCCAGAACGCCCGCTTCACCGTCAGCGCCTACCCGGGCCGCAAATTTCCCGCCCAGGTTACCCGTGTCGGCTTTGGGTCGACGATCACCGACAACGTCGTCACCTACCTGACCTACCTGGACGTGGACAACAGCGACTTGAGCCTGCGCCCCGGCATGACGGCCACGGCGACGATTACCGCGATGCAGCGCAGCGACGTACTGCTGGTGCCCAACAGCGCACTGCGCTTCGAGCCGACGGCCGCGGGTTCCGCCAAGGCCACGGCCGCCGGCGGCATCGTCTCCAGCCTGACGCCGCGCATGCCGTCGCGGACCCGCACGCGCAAACCGGCAGCGGACGGCGCCAGCACCGCGGCGGCCCGCCAAGTCTGGGTCCTGCGCGACGGCGAGGCCGTGGCAGTGGCCGTAATGCCGGGCATCAGCGATGGCCGCATGACCGAGATCACCGGCGGCGAGTTGCAGGCAGGCATGCTGGTGATCACCGACCAGAAGACGGTGGCCGCGAAATGAGCGCCGCGTTCATGCGGGCAGATCTCTCCCCCAGGCCATTGGCTGCGGCACTTGCGATAGCCCCCGGCAAGCCGCTGATCCGGCTGCGCGCCGTCACCAAGGTGTATGGAAGCGGCCAGGCCGAATTGATGGCGTTGAAAGGCATCGATCTCGACATCCACGCCGGCGAGTTCGTGGCGATCATGGGGCCGA
>JBAWHH010000624.1:0-1508 GCA_049593715.1 Rhodocyclaceae bacterium | reverse complement strand
CGGCTTGTCACAGCCGACCAATGCGGCGAGCACTACGCTCATGACCAAGGCGGCGCTGACGTTCTTTCCGAGTTTCCTCATTGGTATCTCCTGGTGGATGGATTGTTGCGAAGCAGAGGGCGGCCGACCTCGGCCGCTGCCGCTGCAGGTTCAGGCCGCGCAGCCGGGACTCACCACCCGGCTACGCCATGCACATCTTCCGGCCATCATCATTTGGGCTTGTTCACCTCGTGGCCGATGACTCCGCCGACCGCCGCGCCACCGACGGTCCCGACCGCACTGCCGCCGGTCAGCACGGCACCGCCGACGGCACCCACGCCGGCGCCAATCGCGGTGTTCTTGTCCTGCGTCGACATCCCGGCGCAGCCGCCCAAGCCGAGCAGCATTGCTGCTGCGCCGGCACCCAGTGCAACTTTCCGAATCGTATTCATGGGAAGACCTCTATCCATTACAGCAGTCTCGAACTGCATGATTGTGGCTTGTGCGCCGCTTAGCTCTTGCCGAAGCGTGCTTTTGCTTCGTCGATGCACCGGTCCTTGGCAACCCCGGCGTACCCATCACACTTTTCCTTCGCCACTCCGTATCGGGCGTCGCGTTTTTCCGCCGCGGCGTCCTTGTTCGCGACGGCAGCCTCGCTCGTCGCCTTGGTATGGGCATCGCCAGCCTTTTCGTCGGCCGCAATGGCTTCCGAGGTCTTGATCTGTGCTCGGGCGTCCGCCTTGGCCACCGTCGCGTCGGCTTTCGCCTTTCTCACACAGACGACCTTCGCGTTGCCCGTCCGCTCGTCACATCGCTCGCTTGCCACGGCGTAGTCGGCCCTGGTTCGAGCCATGCGCGCCTGGAAGTGCGCCAAAGGGGAAGGCTTGTAGCTGGCGTGGAGTTCAGCCAAAGCAACGTCTCTCGTGCCCTGCGCCTTGGCCATACAGATATCCCTCTTGTTGCCGGCGAGAGCCGCGCATCGCGCCTTGGCCGATCTGTAGCCGGCAGCAATGCGCTTGTTGCCGGCCTGGTAGTCGCCTCTCGATATGTCTTCCGCCATCGAACCGGCGGAGAAGGCGAAGCCAAGCGCAAGTACAAGAACGCTGATGCTGAGTCTTTTCACTATCTTTCCTTGATGTGGTGGGCGGGCAGCGCGACATCGCCAAGACATTCCGGGCATGCAGGTTCAGCTACCAACACCGCCCTGCGCTCAGGCATCACCCAATGGCACGGCGCAGACGCTGCTTTCCTGCCGACTCCAATGTGTCCAGGCTAAGGAGCGGCCCCTCTGCCGTCTGTCTGCTGACGTACATTGCCGGGAATCGAGGTACCAGCCGATACCTGACACGCCAGGCGGATTGAGAGGACTCGGCCCGTGTTCGGAACGTACCGGACGAACTTCTGTAGCATGGGCGGACCGATGACGATGCGATTCGGGTTCGGCTCGATAGCGGGCGCCAGCTCAGTCACCGCGCCACCGGGAAGGCTCTGCTACAGCAACGCAGTTTGTTGAGGTGCCAATCGATGCA
>JBAWHH010000623.1:0-11016 GCA_049593715.1 Rhodocyclaceae bacterium | reverse complement strand
GGCCGAAGCCGACTGGATCATCGACCTCGGCCCTGAGGGCGGCGACGCCGGCGGCCGCATCGTCGCCCAGGGCGCGCCGGAAGCGGTGGCGCAGGCGGCGGAGCAATCCCACACCGCCAGGGTATTGAAAGCGTTTCTAGAACAGCGGGGGCGTGAAGTGGGGTGAGCGTACCCGTCTGCGGACAGGGCCGGCCCGCCTCGAAGCCCTGCCTCAGGCCGCGCTGCGGGACACGAGCGGAAACCTCTCCGGGTTCCGAAGCTTGCGTTAACAGCCTCTGCGCTTCGGCCAGGAACTCGGCGTAGAGCTTCTCGCGGGATTGAGCCTGATCCTTCGCAAGCGCCATTCGCGCACCTTCAAACTTCGCGTCGAGAGGTAGGTGATGAAACCGCCTACAAGCGCTCCAAAGAGAGATCCCAGGATTGGGATGACTTCACCGGGCATCTTCGTGAGACCTATCGGAGGGGGACTTCAGTCCGAAGCAGGGAGCCGCGGCGGTCAAGGGAGGCTTCCCGGTCGAACCGCGGATGTAGCAGCAGTGTCTCGGTCGCTTTGCCGGTCTTTGGCGACTGAGCCCCTTGGAACGGCGGGGCCAGAGCGGTTCGCCTGAAGTGGTCTGATGCGCCTAGCGCCTTTGCACCGTCACGCCCTGCAGCACGGCCATCGGCCCGGCGCGCTGGATGGCGGCCATTTGTGCGGCGGTGCGGACGAATAGGGAGCCGGCAAAGCCGAGGGCATTGACGGAAATGTCGGCCCAGGATTCGGCGCTACGCACGACCATCAGCATCCAGCGCCGGGTGAGCAGGAGGTTATAGGGAATGGCCTGGCGGCTGTTGGCGTGGGCGACCCGATCCGCCACGCCCACCTCCGCGCACATCTCGCGATAGACGCGGTGAAGGGCTTCGGCGGCGGTGGACGGGTCATCGAACAGCGCCGGGTCGAGGGTGGCGAAGACATGGCGGAAGGGCAGGGCGGGGAGCAGGTCCAAGCTGCCCTGGGCGGCTGCGGCGACGAAAGCTGCTTCCATGGGCACTGCGTCGCCGGGTTCCGCCAAAGGGAGGGGCACCAGTTGCAGGTGCTTGTGGGGCTGGCTGGCACCGGCCACGGTGCCGCCGTTGTAGAACCCCAGGCCATCCACATCGCCCATGCACAGGGCGAGGGCGGCGAAGTCCTCGCGCTGCAGCAGTATCTCCTGGGGCTCGAAAACCCGCGTGACGATGAGCAGGTGGCAGTCGATGACGCTGAACTTGTTCAGCAGGGCGATGTGGGTGGGGGATACCCCGCCAACGAAAAGCGCGGGCTCCCAGGGCAGGAAGGGATTGGCGGCTGGTCCCGCGGCGGCCGGCGTTCTTGCCCCATCCTTGCGCGCCAGGGCCACTGCCAGGCGCACGAGAAAACGCACGCCGCCGTCCTCGACAAAAGTCTGGGCGGTTTCTATCGGCTGGATCGCGCCGCTGGTCAGTGCTTCGCCGTGGCGGATGAGGATGGCCGGCCAGACCGCGCCGCTGGTCAGGAGTCGGGTCTGCCGGGTCATCATATCCGTTGCCCTCCGTCCTCTCAGGTAACGCCGATCGTGGCGTTTTCCAGCCTGCCGGCGGAGACGTCGAAGCGCGCCGTGCCGCTGCGGGCCAGGGGCGTGCCATCTGCGTCCGCGCCGCGCAGGATCCAGTCGAGCGAAACCTGCCCATCGGCCGGGTTGGTGCAGCGAAATTGCAGGTTCTCGATTTCGATTGCAAAGGCGCGGAAAGCGCCAAGCAAGGTGTCAAGCGGCCCGATGTCCCGCGCCTTGCCGCCGTGGAACAGGGCGGCGGTGCGGTCGCGGCGGATGCCGGCATCGGCTTCCAGCCAGATTTCGGCGACGAAGCGCCGCACCGGCAGGAACAGGCGGGCCTGGGTTTCGCCCTGCTCGATCAGGGCCGCGATCAGATCGGGCCGGCGGTCCAGCTTGGAGGCGAGATCCAGTGTGCCCACCCGGGGTTCCAGGGCGGCACCGTCCATCACGATGCGGTAGATGATCACCGGTTTGTACTCCACCTGCCCCGCCGCGCAGGCGCAGGAGAGCCGCCCTTCCACCAGCCAGCGGTTGACGCGGCGGATGAAGCCGATCTCCTGGTTGAGGGAAAGGTTGCCGGCCAACTCGTTGCGCCGGTCCTCGATCTCCCAGTTGGTGATCGGCAGATCCACCGCTTGCGGATTGACCTGCAGCACCCACAATTCGTCGGGTTTGGCGTCGGCGCGGTCGGGGTCGGCGACGAAATTGTGCAGCGGCGGATTCTGCGAAAACAGGCCGTCCCAGTAGTCGTGGCCGCCGATATGCACCGCCCGCACCAGAGTCGGCAAAGCGGCGGAGGCGAGCACCGCCTGCACCGAGATGTCCTGCTCGCGGGAGTTGAAGACCTTGAAGTCGCCGGTCTTCACGTCCACAGCGCCGAGCAGCAAGGTGACGTCGTCGAACCGGACGCGGGCCAGGCCGGGCGCATGCTTGTCCAGCAGCGTCGCCAGGCTGACGAATTCGGGCCGCGGTCCCGGCACGCCGAAATGCTGGTGCGCCGTTGCCGCCAGGTCGAGCATTTCCTGCAGCGGATAGGAATAGGGACTGGTGCGGATTTCCACCGGCAGGCGGGCAGCGATCTGCCCCGCTTCGTTGAAGCCCCTTTCCCACCACTGGGCGGGCGTGTTCTCGGTCCAGAAGGTCTCCAGAAGCCCGGCCGCCGCCGCTGCCGCCCGATGGGGGTCCGCCCGTCCCTGGGCCAGGGCATACCAGGCGAGGGTGGCGCACACGGCGCCGCCCGACGTACCGCTCAGGCCGGTGACGCGGAATCCGTCGGCCTCCTGAGCCGTCAGCATCGCTTTCAGCGCCCCCGCGCAGAATGCGGCGTGGCTGCCGCCGCCCTGGCAGGCGACGGCGATCTGCCGGGCCGAAGTCCTGTCTGCCATTCCGTGTTTCCTCTTCGCGTCGGGGCTTCGGTCAATGGGGCCGGTGACGCCTCGCTGCCTCAAAGCCTGTATTGCCCGAGTGTGGTAACGCATTGTGCCCGCAACGGCCGCGGCGGAAAAGGCGGCGATGCATTCCAGTTGCCCCGGCCGCGGCGGCCGGCAGCGCCGACCAGCCCTTATAATCCCTCGCCTCACTCCGCCGCCCGGCGGTGTGTGCCCCCGTCAGATCAGGAGTATTCAATGCCCATGGTCAAGAAATTCATCGGTGCCGCCGTCGCCCTTGCCCTGCTGGCCGGCGGCCCGCTGCCCGCCGCCGCGGCGAAGAAGAAGGCTGTTCGCAAGCCCGCCGCCGCCAAGGCGGTGGAAGTGCCCGAAGCGGCAGAAATCGAGTTGCTGCACCAGTTGCCGGCCGACAAGGCCGAGCACCTCAAAGCCCTGGTGGACCGCTTCAACACCGGTTCGCTGACCAAGGTCGTGCTCAAGGAAGGGGAGTGGTCCGGCAGCACGGTGCCCGACATGATCGTGCTGGAGGGGGAAGACGAGGCCAAGTTCCTCGAAGGCAAGCCCCGCTACCAGCCGCTCCATCTGGTGATGCGCCAGGCCGGCGAGCCGCTGCAGACCCTCAAGCCGCCGGCGATGATGACGCCCGCGCCGCTGGACGCCGCCGGCAAGCTGATCGGTCTGCCGATCGGGTTGTCCACGCCCGTGATGTACATCAACCGCGATGCTTTCAAGAAAGCCGGTCTGGATCCGGATCAGCCACCCAAGACCTGGTTCGATCTGCAGCAGGCGCTGGGCAAACTCGCCGACCAGCGCGTTGCGTGTCCTTACGCCACCTCGCAGCCCACCTCCGTCCATGTCGAGAACACCAGTGCGTGGCACAACGAGCCGCTGGCGGCTGCCGGGCCGAAGCGGGAAGGTCCGCTGGCCGTGAATAACCTGCCGCTGGTGAAGCATCTGGCGATGATGATCAGTTGGCACAAGAGCCGCTACATGCACGTTTTCGGCCGTGGCGACGAGGCCGACGCCAAGTTCGCTTCCGGCGAATGCGCCGTGCTCACCGGTCGCTCCAGCGCTTTCCCCAGCCTCAAGCGCACGGCCAAGTTCGATATCGGCGTGGCGCAACTGCCTTATCACGACGACATTGCCGGCGCGCCCCAGAACACCCTGGCGGATGGGCCGGTGCTGTGGATCGGGGCGGGGCGCAAGCCGCAGACCTACAAGGTCATGGCCAAGTTCGTCAGTTCCCTGCTGGCGCCCGAAGCGCAGGTGGAATGGCAGCGCAACACCGGCTACCTGCCCCTCAACCGTGCCGGGTTGATGGCGTCGGAGAGCGAACTTCTCAAATCCGACCTGCTCAACATCCGTACCGCCATCGCCCAGCTCACCAACAAACCCGTCACGGCCTCGTCGCGGGCTCCGCGCTACCTCGCCCGCCAGGGTGTGCGGCGCATCCTCGACGAGGAACTGGAAGCGGCATGGGAAGACCGCAAGCCGGCCAAAGAAGCGCTGGACAACGCCGTGGCGCGTTCGCGGAACATCATGTGAGCGGCGGGAGGCCCTCTGGAGCGTTGGCGTGGGTATTTGCGCCATGGTCCTGGCGGTGTGGAATTTAGTGCTGGATCAAGCCAGCTTGAATCGTGTAGAATCAGCAACATGGATATCGCAGTAAACGAGTGGGTGGTCAGCACACCGTTTTGAGCGGAGTCGTAATCCGGGGAGATAGATTTTTTCTTCGCCCGGCACAAAAAAATTAAGCACTTAGCCCGGTCCTAAAGACCGGGCTTTGTGCTTTTTTGTCGTTTTCGGAGCCGGTTGCTTGCCGGATTCGCGCGATGCGTCCATTGCCCGTTGGGCGAAGGCGCACGACCTTACGTAACAATGTCGAGGGGTTTTTCTACATGCACACCATACCCGTCTTAACCCATCTCAAAAAGCACGGTCAATTGTTCGACGCGCAGATTGCCGCCGCGACCGGTATTTCACTTTCCGAGGTTCGCGCGGCCCTGGCAGCCCTGTCGGAGCGCGGGGAGGTGGCCAACTGCAATGTCACGCGCTTCGACAACGGCGTGCCGGTGGAAAAGATCCTTTGCCGCGTTTCCGGGTTTTCCCCACCTCCGGCTCCGGGCAGAAAACCCGGGATCAAGATCTAGGCTGCAGGAAAAGCGCGAAAGTCGCGGCAATCGCGTTCGTCGATTGCCGCGTCCGCCCTCGGAATCCCAGGCGATTCAGCGGGCGGTGCGATCAGCCGGCCAGGGCGCCTTCGTGGCGCAGGAGCCAGCGCTTGGCTTCCAGCAGGAACCCGCCGCGGCTGTGGGCGAAGCCGCCCAGTCCGCCGTTGAATCCTTTGCCCGTCGCGACGACGCGATGGCAGGGCACCATGATCGGCAGCGGATTGGCACCGCAGGCCTGACCGACGGCGCGTGGCGCGGAAACGAGATCACGCGCCAGATCGCCGTAGGTGCGGGTAGCGCCGCGGGGGATGTCGGCAATCAACTTCCATACCCGGCGGCGGAACGGCGTGCCGAGAAGTTCGAACGGCAAGTCGAAAACGAAAGAAGGATCCGACAGATACGCCTCGATCTGGCGCGCCGCTTCCCGTGCCAGCGGCTGCTCCCCGGCGCGGGCCGGGCCGGCCGGAAGGTATTCGATTTCGGTCACCACCTCCGCTGTGCAGCGCAGGCCGATCCGGCCGAAGGGCGCGCAGACGATGGCGTCGTGGGCGGGTGTTTCGGCAGCGCGCCCCATGGCAATCCGACCGACGTAGCGCCTAGCGGCCCTTGCCCAGCAGGGCGTCTTTCAGATCGCCCTGCACCGGTTTGCTGCCCAGCCAGACTTTCAGCAGCGCGCGGCGGAACGCCTCGCCGGGGATAGGCTTGCCTTTGGGCTGGCCGTTCACCGCCAGCCGGGTGCCGGATTCGGGGGCGTAGTCGATGGTGATGTTCGCTCCGGCCGGGGCCGCTTCCAGACTCAGCAAGGTGGCCTTGAACTCATCCACCGCTGGCTTGATGGCGGCGAGTTCCGCCTCGCTGTTGTTGTGCTGCAGCGATTCCATCAGCGCTTCGGCAAACTGCTTGGCGGTGAGATCGCGCAACGTGACGATCTGGATCCGCTGCGGCCCATTTGCAGCGAGGGCAGTTTCGGCCGTGGTCTTGCGCTCCGGCAGGTAGAGGCCGATGGCGTACACCTTGAACATGAGGCGGGTGCGCAGCCCGGCGCCGTTCAGCGTCAATTCCGTTGCGCCCAGGCGCGTCTTGTCTTCGAACTTGACCCCGGCCACCTCGGTGGTCGCCAAAGTCGGCCCAGCCGCCAGGGCCGCGGCCAGAAGCAGCACTCGCACAAATCCATTCATCGTTCTTCCCCTGCAATAAACGCTTGCGGCCTTAGCCGCGGACTTCCCCGTTGCCCAGAACGATCCACTTCTGACTGGTGAGCCCTTCCAGCCCCACCGGGCCGCGGGCGTGGAGTTTGTCGGTGGAAATGCCGATCTCCGCGCCAAGGCCGTATTCGAAGCCGTCCGCAAAGCGCGTCGAGGCATTCACCATCACCGAACTGGAATCCACCTCGCGCAGGAAGCGCATGGCGCGGGTGTAGTCCTCGGTGACGATGGTGTCGGTGTGCTGGGAACTGTAGGTGGTGATGTGGTCGATGGCAGCGTCCATCCCCTCGACGACGCGGATCGACAGGATCGGCGCCAGGTATTCCGTGCGCCAGTCTTCCTCGGTCGCCGCGCCGATGGTGGCGCCGAGGGCGGTGGCGAGCAGATTCTGCGTGGTGCCGCAGCCGCGCAGTTCGACGCCCTTGTCCAGATATAGGCGGGCTAGTTGCGGTAGCACCCGCGGCGCGATGGCGCGGGACACCAGCAGCGTTTCCATGGTGTTGCAGGTGCCGTAGCGCTGGGTCTTGGCGTTGTCGGCGATGCGGATCGCCTTGTCGATGTCGGCGTTGTCGTCGATGTAGACGTGGCAGATGCCGTCCAGGTGTTTGATCACCGGCACCCGCGCCTCGGCTGAAATGCGTTCGATCAAGCCCTTGCCGCCGCGGGGCACGATGATGTCCACGTAGTCTTTCATGGTGATCAGTTCGCCCACTGCCGCGCGGTCGGTGGTTTCCACCACCTGCACCGCTGCTGCCGGCAATCCTGCTGAGCGTAGACCTTCATGCACCAGCGCCGCCAGCGCGCGGTTGCAGCGGATGGCTTCGGAGCCGCCGCGCAGGATGGCGGCGTTGCCCGCCTTGAGGCACAGGCCGGCGGCGTCCACCGTCACGTTGGGCCGCGCTTCGTAGATGATGCCGATCACGCCCAGGGGCACGCGCATGCGGCCCACCTGGATGCCGGTGGGGCGGAACTTGAGGTCGCTGATTTCGCCGATGGGATCCGGCAGGGCGGCGATCTGCTCCAGTCCTTCCGCCATGGTGGCGATGGCTTTGTCCGACAGGGTCAGGCGGTCCAGCATTGCCGGCTCCAGGCCGGCGGCGCGGGCGGCGGCAACATCCTCGGCGTTGGCTGCCTTGATGGTGGCGGCGTCGCGGCGGATGGCGGCGGCGATGGCGGCCAGCGCCTGGTTCTTGGGGTTGGTGGGGGCTTTCGCCATCGCCCTTGAGGCGACGCGGGCAGCGCGGCCCAGGCCCTGCATGTATTCTTTGACGTTCAGATTGTCGGCTGTCATTTCCTTGCTTTCGTTCCGGTGACCCGCAGCGCCAACTGCAGGAATTCGTCCCATTGGTCGCCTTTGTCCAGGCCTTTGATGATGCGGTCGATGCGCGCGGCGTGGCGCAACGCGGCCCGCAGCATCGCTGTCGTCACCCGCCCCAGCGCCTGCTGAATCGCCCGGCTGCGGCGTTCGTCGAACACCCGCTCCGCCTTCAGTACCGCTGCGATTGGGCGCCCGGCATCGACGCCGCTTCGCACCGCGGCCAGGGTCCGGATCTCGATGGCCAGCGCCCAAAGCACCAGCGGCGGGCCCACCCCCTCGGCCGCGAGACCGTCCAGCAAGCGGGCGCAGCGGGCGGCGTCGCCGGCCAGCAGGGCTCGGCGCAGCTTGTCCACATCATAGCGTGCGACATTGAGCACCGCATCTTCCACCTGCTCGGCGGTGAGGGCGCCGGTGGGGTAGAGCAGGCCCAGCTTCTGAATCTCCTGATGTGCCGCCAGCAGGTTGCCTTCCACATGGGTGGCGATGAATTCCAGCGCAACCCGCGGCGCGGACTGCTTCTGCCGGGCCAGGCGGCCGGCGATCCAGTCCGGAAGCTGGGCGAGGTCCGGCGCGTTCAGTTCGACCACCACTCCGGCTTGCTGCAGGGCGTTAAACCACGCGGCTTTGCGCGCCTGCCAGTCCAGTTGGGGCAGGGTGATCAGGGTGACGACGCCGGCTGCGGGCTGGGCACAATACCGCTGCAGGGCCTCGGTGCCGTCCCGCCCCGGTTTGCCGCCGGGAATGCGCAGATCCACCAGTTTGTTGCCGCCGAACAGGGAAAGGTTTCCCGCTGCCCCCTGCAGGTCGTTCCACTTGAAGCCGGTGCCGGCCACCAGCACCTCGCGCTCCGTGTAGCCTTGGGCCTTGGCGGTGGCACGGACAGCATCGCCCGCCTCGATGACCAGCAGAGGTTCGTCGCCGTGCAGCAGGTACAGCGGCGCCAGCGGTTTGGCGAGGTGGGCGGGAAGCTGGTCCGGGCGCAGGTTCATGGTGCGGCGGGAACGGTGCGCCGCGCCGCCGTTTCAGCGGCGGGTCGGATCAGAGGTCGACCTTGTTCGCTGCGGCCATGCGCCGCATGATCTGCTGCACCAGGTCGTTCTGCATGTCGCGGTAAAGCAGGGCTTCTTCCTGCTCCTTGGCGAGAACGGCGGAATCGTTGAAGCTGAAGTCCCGGGTCAGGAGGATCTGGTTCTGCGGCACGATCTCGCGTCCGTCCTTGGCATTGACGCGGAATGCGAAGGTGTAGCGAAGCTCGAATTCCCGCACGCGACCTTCGGCATTGAGGCTGAGGATCCGTTTCTGTTTCGCTTCGGAAACAATAGTCAGCACTGCCTCGGCCTCTTTGGGCTCGTCTACCACCTCGGTACTGCCGCTGGTCCGGATGCTGCGCCGCAAAGCGGCACTGAGTTCCGAATTCGGCGAGCCGACGTAGATCGTCTTGAAAGGCAAGGACTGCGGCCCGCGCAGATGGAAGCCGCAGGCAGTCAGCAGGGGCAGGGCCAGCGCAAGCGTCAGCGCGGCGAAAGAGGCTTTTCGGTGTGCCACGTCGGGATCCTTACGCAACGATGTTGACCAGCCTTCCCGGCACGACCACGACTTTCTTCGCCGGCTTTCCCTCAAGGTGTTTCTGTGCCACTTCACTGGCCAGGGCGAGGGCTTCGATCTGCGCCGCATCGGCGGTGGCGGGCACGCGCAGCTTGCCACGCATCTTGCCACTGATCTGAACCACCAGTTCGATTTCGTCCTGTTCCAGCGCCGCTTCCAGGGGCTCCGGCCACGCGGCTTCGAGGATGTCCTTGCCGTAACCGAGTTCGATCCACAGGGCTTGGCCAATGTGGGGTGTGATGGGGGAGAGCAGGCGCAGCAGGTTGGAGAATCCTTCCTCGATCACTTCGGCTGCCAGGGCACCGTCCCGCGGCGCGCGCTCCAGGGCGTTGAGCATCTTCATCGCCGCCGAGGCGACGGTGTTGAACTGGAACTTGCCCAGATCGTAGTTGGCCTGCTTGAGGTGCAGATGCAGTTCGCGGCGCACGGCGGCCAGCGTTTCTGGCAGCTTGGCCGTGCCGAGGCGCCGCGGCGCGCCGGCCAGTTGCGGCTGGATGGCGCTCTTCACCACCCAGCCGAAGGCCCACACCCGCTTGAGGAAACGGTAGGCGCCGTCCACCCCGGCGTCGGACCACTCCAGCGTCTGCTCCGGCGGGCTGGCGAACATCATGAAGAAGCGCGCCGTGTCGGCGCCATATTCCTCGATCAGGGACTGGGGATCGACGCCGTTGCGCTTGGACTTGGACATGGTGCCCACGCCCTGGTAATCCACGGCCTCGCCGTCGGCCCGCGATACGGCGCGGGTGATGCGGCCGCTCGCGTCGTGCTCCAGCGCCACTTCTTCCGGGGCGTAGTAGGCGATGCCGCCCTTGTCCGTGCGGCGCGAAAAGATGTGGTTCAGCACCATGCCCTGGGTGAGCAGGCGGGAGAACGGCTCGTCGAAACTCGCCAGCCCCATGTCCCGCATCACCTTGGTCCAAAAGCGCGAATAGAGCAGGTGCAGGATGGCGTGTTCAATGCCGCCGATGTACTGGTCCACCGGCATCCAGTATTCGAGGCGCAGATCCGTCATCCGCTCATCGTTGTCGTGGCAGCAGTAACGGGCGTAGTACCAGGACGAATCGACGAAAGTGTCCATGGTGTCCGTTTCGCGCCGCGCCGCTGCGCCGCAGCGCGGGCAGGTGCAATGCAGGAATTCGGCGTGTTTGTTGAGCGGATTACCGGAGCCGTCCGGCACCAGATCTTCGGGCAAGACCACGGGAAGCTGATCGTCCGGCACCGGCACGTCGCCACAATCCGGGCAGTGGATGATGGGGATGGGGCAACCCCAGTAGCGCTGCCGCGACACGCCCCAGTCGCGCAGGCGCCATTGCACCTGCTCGTCACCGAGATCCTTCGCCCGCAGGTCAGCCGCAATGGCGTGCACAGCGGCTTCGTAGCCCAGGCCGTCGTATTTGCCGGAATTCACGCACGCCACTCGCTCTTTGTCGGAGTACCAATCCTGCCAACGATCAGTGCTAAAGCTCAGATCCGGTCCAAGAACCTTGTCTCCGATGGCTTGGTTCTCAGGCGAAAGCCGATCGAATTGAAGCTTTGCGGTTCGCTCAATCACTTGTTTAATCGGCAATTGATACTTCTTGGCAAAGAAAAAATCCCGCTCGTCGTGGGCTGGCACCGCCATAACCGCGCCTTCGCCATAACCCATCAGCACATAATTGCCGACCCACACTTCCACCTTCTCGCCGGTCAGGGGATGGCTGACGAAGATACCCGTGGGCATGCCTTTCTTTTCCATGGTGGCGATGTCCGCCTCCATGACCGAGCCGCGCTTGCACTCAT
>JBAWHH010000622.1:0-7035 GCA_049593715.1 Rhodocyclaceae bacterium | reverse complement strand
GATGTTCACGGCGTCGAGACTGGCGAGGAACGCCGTGCGGTAGCGTTCCTCGCTCGCGCGCAGGGCTTCTTCGGCTTTGAGCCGCTCCGTGATGTCGCTCCCGACTCCTACCATGGCCACCGGTCTGCCGGTTTCATCCTTGACCAAGGTGGTACGCAGATCGAGAAAAATGTATGAGCCGTCGGGCAGGAAGTTCACAACCTTGCCGTTCCACGCACCTGTCGCCAACGTCGCATTGACAATCTCCTGCTGTGAGGCGTCGGCCCTGGGGCTCTCGCCATAAGCGGACACGTGCTGCCCGATCCTTTCTTCGGGCAGGCGTCGTAGCGCCCTCGCTTCCGTCCGATTGACATAGGTCACGATGCCGCTGAGGTCCGTGATGGTCACGTGATCCTGGACCTGGTCGAGTACAAGCGCTTGCAGGCGCAGTTGTTCCTCGATTTTCCTGCGCTGGGTTACGACCTCGAACGTCGCGAGAAAGTGATCAGGCTTGACGCAAGAGATCCATACCGACAACCATTGCTGAAGGGATTCGGCGAAGGTCTCGAAGCGTTGCGCCTCGCCACCGGAGGCAACCTGGCCGCAGATGTCGAGGAAACGAGGATCGGCTTCGCGGATACCGGGAAATACGACGCTGACCGGCTTGTCGCGCACTGTGCCCAGTCCGGTCTGGGCATGAAAGGCCGGATTGGCGTAAAGGAATACAAAATCGTTGGGCCGGGGCCCATCCCGCAGCATCCTGCAGTAGGCGACAGCGTTGGGCAGCAGACTCAGGACTTTGGCGCACACGTCGTCCGGCACGGGCGCCTCCCCGGGAATCAAGGAGCGGTCTGGCTCAGAACGGATTGACCCTATTTCGGAATTCGGCATACGGGGGGGCGAAAGAATTTGTGTTCGTCGACGGATCAGGGAAGGGCCGAGTGGACGCGCATTTGGGATCAGCCGGCATCGACCAGGTCCGCGGGATCCGATCGACAGTCGCGTCCGCGAAGCGTGCTCAGAATCAGCCGAAACAGGGTTTCTGGGTCAACCGGTTTGGAAATGAAATCGTTCATGCCCGAGTTTAGGCAGGCCTTACGGTCAGCCTCAAACGCGTTGGCCGTCATCGCCACGATCGGTACCGAGCGGTAGGATGGAAGCCGCCTCAACCGCCGCGTCGCCTCCAGACCGTCGACCACCGGCATCTGCATGTCCATCAAGACCAGATCGTAGGTTCGGCTCGCGGCGCGGTCTAGGCCTACCTCGCCGTTCTCCGCCACGTCGACAACGAGCCCCGTCCCCGACAGCAGTTCGAGCATGATCTCCTGGTTGATCTCATTGTCCTCGCACAAAAGCACACGAGCGCCGCTGAAATCGCGCTGCAGAAGCGCCTCTGTGTTCTCGTCCAGGTCAGCCGCTGACGGCCCGGCTAGCGGTGGCGAGCCGGAATGGGCGCGACCGAGCTGGGCCGTAAACCAGAACGTGCTGCCTTTGCCCAACTCGCTGTCGACGCCGGTATCCCCCTCCATCATTCTTGCCAGATGGCGGGTGATCGCCAATCCCAAACCTGTACCGCCAAAACGGCGCGTGGTGGAACTGTCCTCCTGCTCGAAATTGTTGAACAGTCGCTTCATCGCCGAGGGCGAAATGCCCACGCCCGTATCGCGCACGGCAAAGCGCACGGTTGTCGTTTCGGAATCGTTCGCCAAGCAATCGACGCGCAGCGCGATTTCGCCGCGCTCGGTGAACTTCACGGCATTACCTAAATAATTGAGCAATGCCTGACTCAGGCGCGTTGCATCGCCATGCAGTTGCGCCGGTATTGAAGGATCTACGAGGAGCTTCATCTGCAGCCCCTTTTCCGCCGCCCGTCCCTGGATGATCGTCATCGCTTTTCCCAGGACGTCCTGGAGGGAGAAGTCGGCCTCTTCCAAGGTCAGCTTGCCCGACTCGATTTTGGAGAGGTCCAGAATGTCGTTGATCACCCCGAGCAGATGCTCGGCCGAACCCAGAATCTTATCCAGCTTGTCTTGCTGGGCGGCGTTGAGCGGCGTCTGGCCCAGCAGATGGGTGAGCATCATCACCGCGTTCATCGGGGTGCGAATTTCGTGGCTCATGTTGGCGAGAAAGGCGCTCTTCGCCTGGCTCGCGCTTTCCGCCACTTCTTTCGCGTGCTCCAGTTCAAATGTGCGGCTGGCAACCATGTCTTCGAGGTGTCGCCGGTAGTGGTCGAGTTCCTCCGCGATACGCCGCTTCTCGGTAATGTCTTCCTTGAACGCCACGTAGTTCGCGATCCGGCCATCGGCCTCGCGCACCGGTGCGACGCGCACGTATTCGTGGAAGACCCCACCGTCCTTGCGCCGGGTGCTCAGTTCCCCAACCCATGGTTTGCCTTGAGCCAGCGTTTCCCAGATGCCCTGCCACAGCGCGGGCGGGTTCGTCGCCGCGCTCAAGATGCGCGCAGGCTGACCTATCAGTTCCGCGGCGGCGTATCCCGTGGCCTTCAGGCACGCGGCATTGACGTACTGAATCTGCGCATTGGCATCGGTGATGACGATACTTTCGGGGCTTTGGGCAACAGCCTGCGATAGCTTGTTGAGTTCGCGCTGAGCCTCCACCCGATCGGTGATATCCAGGCAATGGCCGATGTAGCCGACGAAATGGCCAGCGCTATCGTAGCGAGGCGTGCCATTGTCCCGGATCCATCGATAGGCGCCATCATGGCGGCGCAGCCGGTAGTCCATGCTGAACGCCTTGTGCTCGTCGAAATTGCGCACGTAGATGTCCAGGCAGCGATCAAAGTCTTCGGGATGAACACCTTCCGCCCAACCGTTGCCCTGTTCCTGGTCGAGCGTACGGCCGGTGAACGCGAGCCAGCCCGTATTGAAGTAGTGGCACAACTTGTCGGTGCCAGCGGCCCAGATAAGCGCCATGCTGCTGTCGGCCAAACTGCGGAAATTGTGTTCGCTCTCCCGCAGGGCCATCTCGGTGCTCTGGTCGACAAGCACGAGCAAGGCGCGACCCTCGTGGCGGGCCTCGTCATGCAGATGGATGATGTGGACATCGCACGGGATCGTCTGTCCGGCGCCGTGCTGCAGGTGAAGCAGTTCCAGTGTTTGCGCTGCCCCATTGGCACGGTCACTGAGCACCCGGTGCAGCGCGGCACGGCTGTCGAATTGGAATAGCTGCAGGGCAGACCGGCGCTGTAGCCCCGTGGTACGCGACAAGCGGAGAAACTGGCAGGCCTGAAAGTTGGCCTCCTCGATAAAGCCGCGGCTATCCACGATGATCCCCGGCAGGGGGAGATTGTCAAAAAGCGCGCGATACTTCTCCAGCGCCAGGGAGATCTCACCCTGCGCAGCGCTCAGTTGCTGATTCTGGATCTCCAATTCGGTCTGATAGATCCGCAATTCTTCAACCAAATGGCGGGTTTCGTCCTCGACCGGGCTTCCCAGGCCGTCGATCGACCCCGATTGGCTGCGCGCAATCGCGCTTTCTGCGCGTTCGCGCAGTTCGGTAAGGTTCACCAGTCGTTTGTTCATGTTGGGGTGCGCTGATACCAAGACGTAATGTTGACGTGACTGATCACTGCCCCGAAATCCTGGCCAACCACGGGGGCGACGTTCATCACGAACCAGCGTTGTTCGGTGGGCGAATGGCAGGGATAGTCCATGGAGAAGGCGGGCAGCGTTCCTTCCAGAACGCCTCGTACGCCCTGCATTGCGGCGGTGGCCGACGCACTGTGCTCCCCGTCGCTCGTCCGGCAGACTTCGAGATAGTTCGCGCCCAGGCCACAGTGTTTGAGATCGTTGTCCCCGTTGGCGCGCGCAAAGCGCCGCCACGCTCCATTGACCATGACGATGGTGCCGGCCGGGTCCACCACCGCGATATGCTCGGGTAGGGCGTCGATGATCGACTGCAGACGTTTGGCATCGTGGTACGCCGTGACGTCCACGAAAGTGGCTACTGCGCCGCGCACCGTGGTCGAGGCCACAACGTAGGGAAGGATGCGCACCAGATAGGTCTTCTTCTCGTCAGTGGTGCTGATCTCGCGCTCGATCATGCGTTCCGTCTTGAGCGTCTTCTCCAGATCTTCCATCAGATCCGGATAGCGCAGCCCATGGGAGAAGTGATCGAGCGGACGGCCGATATCGAAATCCTGCAGCTTGAAGATATGGGTGGCGTCGGGGCTAAAGCGCGTGATGCGCAGTTGGGCATCCACAAAAACGGTCGCTACACCAGCGGCTTTGGCCATCCCGTCCAGATCGGCATTGACGCGGTTCAGGAGCAGCATCTTTTCCTGAAACTCGGCGTTGACCGTGCTCATTTCTTCGTTGACCGACTGCAGCTCTTCGTTGGAGCTTTGCAGCTCTTCATTTGAGGCCATCAGCTCTTCGTTGGTGGCCTGCAGTTCCTCGTTGGACGTCTCCAGCTCTTCGATCGTGGCCTGGAGACTTTCTCTTGTGGCGGCCAATTCGCGTTCGAGAATGCCGACCCGCGCCATGGTTTCGGCGTCGACATTAACCGATTCCATTTCAGTGCCGGGCTTCGCGGATTCGACCTCGAAACACAGCAGGGTCAGGCGCTCCTCGCTTTCGCTGGGGATCGGGTGCACCGACAGCCGAAGGGTGCGTCGCTCACCGCTGTGCAGGGTCACTTCGACCAGATCGGAGACCAGCGAGCAGCGATCACGGCCTGCTTTGTACAGCAGGGCCGAGGCGATCGGCGTGAGCGAATCCGGCAGCATGCGGCTGATCTCAAGGCTCGCAGCGCCCTTTTTTGTTTGAAGGTAGACGTTGACCTCGCCGTACAGGTGAACGGCCTCATGGCTCTCATTGACGATCATGGCCGGAGGCGCAAAGCGGTCGAGCAGGGCAGTGACGCCCACATCCGACACATTGGCCTCGCCAGGCCGGCGCCGGCCTTTGGCGATCTGGGGCGCTTTGCCCAGCAGCGCGTGCGAGGAGATCGCCCCACTTTTGCGGTCCAGGAATGGTGGGGCCATCGCCCCTTTGCGCCGAAACAGCTTGTGTTTGGCACTGATCGTCTGCAGCCCTTCAGTGACGGCCGCCAAGGATTCGCTGGGGCCCAGCATCAAGGCGCCGCCCTGATTGATGGCGTACTGCAGGGAACGCAACGCGCGCTCCTGTGCCGCCGACTTGAAATAGATCAGGGTGTTGCGGCAGGCCACCAGATCCATTTTGGTGAAGGGTGGATCCGAGAGCAGATTGTGGCGGGCAAACACGATGCACTGGCGCAACTCGTTCTTGATGATGAAGCTGTCGCCCTTCTTGACGAAAAACCGCTCCAGGCGCTCGGGCGACAACTCCGCCGCCGCCGATTCCGGGTACTGGCCAATGCCGGCCGTTTCAACGCACTGCTGGTCGACATCGGTGGCGAAGATCTTCAATTGGGGCCAGCGCCGCTCGCGCTCGAAGGCCTCGATGAAGAGCATCCCAAGGGTATAGGCTTCCTCGCCCGTGGCGATGCCCGCGGTCCACACGCGGATGCCGTCGTTCGCCTGCTTGTCGGCAACCATCGGCGAGATGACTTTCTCCGAAAGTTCGGCGAAGACGTCTGGATCGCGGAAGAAACTCGTCACCGAGATCAACATCTCGCGGCGCAGGGTAATGACTTCGCCGCGATCGTTCTCCAGCAGATCGAGGTATTGGTAAAGTTCCGGCGTGTGGCGCACTTGCATGCGCCGCTCGATGCGGCGCAGCACGGTGGCGGGCTTGTAATCGGAGAAGTCGATGCCGCCAATCTGGTGCAATAGCTGCAAGATCGTGGCCAGAACCTCATCGTTGGTCATCTTCGCGTACGGGATGACCTTGGCCGTCTCCTGCACGTCCTGGTAGGGCAGGTTGTGGATGTGGGCAATGAGCCGCGCCGGCAGCTCTTCGGCCGGCAATGTCGCATCCACCACGCCGGTGGCAATGACGCTGCGGGGCATCCCGTCGAACTTAGCTGATTCCGGCTCCTGGGCCATCAGGAAGCCGCCGGCGGCATTAATGGCCACTGCCCCGCGCGTGCCGTCGGTTCCGGTGCCGGAGAGAATGATCCCGACCGCCTGGGGCCCGTAGATGTCGGCGAGGGACGAGAAGAAGATATCGATGGGCAGCGTCAGCCCGCGGGGATTCTTCGGCGTCAGGTGAAGGTGGCCCGCCGTGGCGTGCATGATCGCCCCGGGCGGGATCAGATACACGTGGTCCGCCTCGATCGGCATGTCGTCTTCGACCATGATCACGGGCATCGTCGTGTGGCGCGCGAGCAGGTTGTTCATCATGCTCTTGTGGTCGGGCGACAAGTGTTGGACCACGACGAAGGCGGCACCTGATTCGGCCGGACACGATTTGAAGAATTTCTCCAGCGCGTCCAATCCGCCCGCCGAAGCGCCGATACACACCACGTAGCCGTCGAAGGAGTTTGCTGGACCGGCGGGGCGTTCTGCCTTTGTAGAGTGCGATGGGTTCATCTGATGCTCGTTTTGATCCAAAGGGCTGGTCTTGAATAACGACAAGCCGGCCGGTTTACCAAGGTGGGCGAGCGCAATCCGTAACGGTGCGTTGGCCTGCAGATACTGGATGCACTCATCGACCAACGCGCGCAAAGTGCTTGCACGCTCGTTACCCAGGAGCGAATCCATCCGCTCCCGGGCGTTCGCCCAAACCAAGCTGGCCTCGGCCTGCTTTTCCCTGCCCATTTGGGTGAGCGTCAGGAAGCAGTTTCGCAAATCGCCACCGGTATCCTGAGCGACTCAGCATGCAGACAACAGCGGCTTGAGATTGCGAGCAAGCGTTGAGGCATCAAGGGCCATGTGCGTCGCCAAGTCCCCCAATTTGACCGGGCCCAATCGCAAGGTGTGGCTCAGTAAAGCGAATTGGGTGCTCTTCAACCCGGCCTGACCGACTTCCGCGTCATAGGAGCGCCCCAGGATGCGAGCGAGCTTGCGGATTTTGAGGTTGGTACAGTCTCTGGGAGTCGGTCGGAAAGACTGCACGATGGTCGCTGCGCGTCAGCCAATTGTATGTGCAAGGATTCTAGCCCCGCTTGATC
>JBAWHH010000621.1:0-4232 GCA_049593715.1 Rhodocyclaceae bacterium | reverse complement strand
TCCAGATTCCACTTGCCGGCATCGCCGCGGCCTTCCGGTCCCCAGCGGAAACCGACGGAACCGTTGGGCACCACGGCGCGGCCGTCGTCGTCGAAGGCCACCGTTTTCCAGTCAGGGTTGTTGCCCTGGCCAAAGTTGCCCTCGAAATCGCTGGCGCGCAGATAGCGGTCCGGCACGTGGGTTTTCGTGCCGTCGGGCAGCACGTGTTCCTTCAGCATCACCAGCAGCGGCAGGTCGGTGTAGCGGCGGGCGTAGTCCTCGAAATAGGCGCTGCGCTGCTTGAAGTAGAACTCGTTGAGGGCCACGTGGCCCATGGCCATGGCCAGCGCCGCGTCGGTGCCCTGTTTGGGGTGCAGCCACAGATCGGTGAGCTTGGCCACTTCGCTGTAGTCGGGGGTGACGGCCACGGTCTTGGCGCCCTCGTAGCGAACCTCGGTGAAGAAGTGGGCGTCGGGGGTGCGGGTCTGGGGCACGTTGCTACCCCAGGCAATGATGTAGGTGCTGTTGTACCAGTCGGCGGATTCGGGTACGTCGGTCTGCTCGCCCCACACTTGCGGGCTGGAGGGCGGCAGGTCGCAGTACCAGTCGTAGAAGCTCATGCACACGCCGCCGATCAACGACAGGTAGCGCGAGCCGGCGGCGTAGCTGACCATGCTCATGGCCGGGATGGGGGAGAAGCCGATCACCCGGTCCGGGCCATGGGTCTTGATGGTGTAGACGTTGGCGGCGGCGATGATCTGGTTCACCTCGTCCCAGGTGCTGCGCACGAAACCGCCCATGCCGCGCACCTTCTGGTAATCGCGCCGGGCGTCGGGGTCTTCGACGATGCTGGCCCAGGCATCCACCGGCGTCTTGGCGAGAGCGAGGGCGGCACGCCAGCGTCCCAGCAGGCGGCCGCGCACCATGGGGTATTTCAGCCGGTTGGCGCTGTAGAGATACCAGGAGTAGCTGGCGCCGCGGGCACAGCCGCGGGGTTCATGGTTGGGCATGTCCCAGCGCGTGCGGGGGTAGTCGGTCTGCTGGGTTTCCCAGGTGACGATGCCGCCCTTGACGTAGATCTTCCACGAGCAGGAGCCGGTGCAATTGACGCCGTGGGTGCTGCGCACGATCTTGTCGTGGGCCCAGCGGTTGCGGTAGGCGTCTTCCCAGGTGCGGTCTTCACCGGTGGTCACGCCGTGGTTGCCGGAGAAAGGCTCTTTCGGCAGCTTGAAGTAGGTCAGTCGATCGAGGAAATGGCTCATTTTGTCTATCCCGGTTTCAGCAGGGCATGGGGGCGTTGCGGCGGGCGTAATGCCACCAGGTCACTGCGATGCAGATGAGGTAGAAAGCGATGAACACGTACAACGCGGCTTCGGGTCCGCCGGTGATGGAAATCGAACTGCCGTAGCTCTTCGGGATGAAGAAGCCGCCGTAGGCCGCCATGGCGGCGGTGAAGCCCAGCGTCGCCGCGGCCTCGGTGTTGCCTTCCTTGGTGGCTTGAAGCACGGCGGCGCGGTCGTTCGTATCGACGCCCCGCAGCTTCTGCGTCTGGAAAATCACCGGGATCATGCGGAAGGTCGAGCCGTTGCCGATGCCGGTGGTCAGGAACAGCACGAGGAAGCTGACAAAGAAGCCGGCAAATACGCCGCCCGACGGCCCGGTGGGCAGGAAGTACAGCACGCCACAGACGGCGCAAGCCATGGTGATGAAGTTCCACAGCGTGACCCGCGCGCCGCCCAGCTTGTCGGCAAGCCAGCCGCCGAAGGGCCGCACCAGCGCACCCACCAGCGGTCCCAGCCAGGCGTAGGCGAGCGGATTGATGCCGGGGAACTGGCTCTTGATGAGCAGGGGAAAACCGGCGGCGTAGCCGATGAAGGAACCGAAGGTGCCCAGGTAGAGCAGGCACATCAGCCAGTTGTGTTTGCGCCGGAAGATCACCGCCTGATCGGCGAAGGAGGCTTTGGCTTCCGCCAGGTCGTTCATGCCGAACCAGGCCGCCAGGGACGCCAGCAGAATCCAGGGAACCCAGATAAATGCGGCGTTCTGCGTCCACACCTGCACCGTGTCGCCCGCCTTGACGATGGTCTGGGGATCGCCGCCGAAGATGCCGAAAACGCCGGCCGTGACCACCAGCGGGCTGAGGAACTGGACCACCGAGACGCCCAGGTTGCCCAGTCCTGCATTGACGCCGAGGGCCGACCCTTTGCGCTCCTTGGGGAAGAAGAAGCTGATGTTGGCCATGCTGGAACTGAAGTTGCCGCCGCCCAGACCGCACAGCAGGGCGAGCACCAGCATGGTCGGGTAGCTGGTGGTGTTGTCCTGCACCGCGAAGCCGATGCCTACGGCGGGGATCAGCAGCGAGGCGGTGGAGATGGCGGTCCAGCGCCGGCCGCCGACCAGGGGCACCATGAACGAGTAGAAGATGCGCAGCGTCGCGCCGCTCAGGGCCGGGGCGGCCGCCAGCCAGAAGAGTTGGTTGGTCGAATACTGGAAGCCGAGGGAGGGCAGGGTGACGGCGACGACACTCCAGACCTGCCAGATGGCGAAGGCCAGGAACAGCGCCGGCACCGAAATCCACAGGTTGAGCTTGGCGATGGCCTCGCCTTCGCGCTCCCAGAAAGCTTTGTCTTCCGGCGTCCAGATCTCCAGCGTGCTGCCGCGGCGGCCGCTCAAGGAGTGAGTGTTCATCGGGGATCCTCCAGTGGATGAATCAGCGGGCAAGGTTGCTCGCGAGGGCGGGGGCAGGCGCGGGTTCGCCCATGACTTCCTTGTTGTGCACTTCGGTCCAGTACATCCAGATCAGCGACACCCAGACCACGCCGTAGAGCAGCATGAAGGCGCTGGAGCGGATGCCGGTGAGGTCCATCAGGGCGCCGAACATGATCGGCAGGACGAAGCCCCCCAGGCCGCCGGCGAGGCCGACGACGCCGCTGACGGTGCCGATGTTGGTCGGGTAGGCATCGCTGATGTACTTGAATACGCTGGCCTTGCCGAAGGCCCAGCAGATGCCGAGCAGGAACATCAGGGCGGTGAAGGCATAGACGTTCAGCCCGATGTGGAACGTCTTGGGACCGCCGACGGTGAAGATGGTCATGTCGGTCTGCGGATAGCTGAGCAGGAACAGACACACCCAGCTCACCCACATCACCCACCAGGTCACGGAATGGGCGCCGAACTTGTCGGAGAGAACACCGCCGATGGCGCGCAGCACGCCGCCGGGCAGGGAGAAGCAGGCCGCCAGCAGCGCGGCGATGCGGATGTCCAGTCCGAACTCGCCAACGTAGTACTGCACCATCCATAGACTCAGGGCGACATAACCGCCGAATACGATGCTGTAGTACTGGCAGTACTTCAACACTTTCGGATCCTTGAGCACCTTGAGTTGGTCGCGGAACTTGGTCTGCGCGGGAACGTGATGGTCCGGGTCGCTGGCGCTGCCGAACCAGAACAGGATCAGGGTGCCCAGCATCACCGCGGCGTATACCTGCGGCACCATGGTCCAGCCGAAGGCGACGAGCAGGGCCGGGGCCACGAACTTGTTCACCGCCGCGCCGGAGTTTCCGGCGCCGAAGACGCCCATGGCCATCCCTTGGCGGTGGCGCGGGAACCAGCGCGCGACATAGGGTGTGCCCACCGAGAACGACCCGCCGGCCAGGCCGACGAACAGGCCGATGACCAGGAACTGCCAGAATTCGGTGGCGTAGGCCATGAGGAAAATCGCCGGCACGGTGACCGCCATCAGCACGGCCAGCACGATGCGGCCGCCGTACTTGTCGGTCCAGATGCCCAGGGGAACGCGGATCAGCGAGCCGGTGAGCACCGGCGTGGCGGTGAGCAAGCCGAATTCGGTGGCGTTGAGGCCCAGCGTCTGCTTCAGCGGGATGCCGATGACGCCGAACATCATCCAGACCATGAAGCACACGGTGAAGGCCAGGGTGCTGACGACGAGCACGGACCACGCCTGGCGGGGAATGGGAGTCGCGGTGGGAGACATGGGAGCGGGTTATGGTTGGAGTGGGCCAACTGTAGTCCCCGGTCCCGAGGGCGAACATCCATCCGACGGGCAGTTCGGCGAGTGCGGAAGAACGATGGCGCGGCGGGGCGCCCATAGTTCGGAAGAACTACGATCTCGATGGCTACAGGACCAATGTTCCGCGACTACTTGGTTCTTGGGGTCTAACGCAAGTCCAGCGCCCGTTTACCCCCACAGCGGATTTGGCATAGGTCTGTGGCGGCTTCGCCCCTCCCGGTAC
>JBAWHH010000620.1:0-3254 GCA_049593715.1 Rhodocyclaceae bacterium | reverse complement strand
GCGCCCGGCCCGTTGCAGCGCCTGCCACCGTGATCCGGCTTGTCCCCCGCTCCCTCAAGGTCATCGTACTTCTCGGACTGATCGGCTTCACGGCGGCACTGAGCGTGCTGAACCTGGTCTATCACGTTCCGCGAGCCGAACGGGCGGTGGAAGACGACACGCGGGATCGCCTGTTTCAGGAGCTGTCGCGCCTGCAAAGCAGCCTGGAGTACATGCTGCTCAAGGCGGACATCGAAGGCGCCCGCCGGGAAGTGGCGGTGCTGGCTTTCAACCACGATTTCATGGTGGCGGTGCTCACTGACGACGCCGGCTCGGTCATCGCGGCGACGCAGCGGGCCTGGTTGGGCCGGCCGGTCGCCGAGGTGCTGCCGGGCTTCGATATGGAGGAAGCGGCGCGCGCAGCGCGGGAACGCCAGGCCCGCATATCTCTCACGGCGGACCGCGGCGCCCTGCGCGCCTACGGAGGGATCCTGATGGGCGGCGACGCGCGGTCGCTGCGTACATCGCGCGCAGGCAGGCTATTCCTTGAATACGATCTGCGCCGCGCCAAGGCAAGAGCGATCAACCAGGTGGTCAACCAGTCCATGTACCTCGCCATCTGGGTAACCGGTCTGGCGCTGGCCCTGTGGATCGCGTTTCACTTCCTGCTCACCCGGCGCACGGAGCGGCTGGTACACGCGGCGGAGCAGCTCGCTGGCGGCGACCTGCGCGCCCGTAGCGGGCTGCGCGGGGACGACGAACTGGGGCGGCTGGGCCGGGCGTTCGATGCCATGGCGCAACGGGTCGGCGACACCCAGTCGCGGCTGCAGCAGGACATCGCCGAACGTACCCGCACCGAGGAGAAACTGCGCACGTCGGAGGCGAGCTACCGCACCATTTTCGACGCCGCCGAGGATGCGATCTTCGTGTTCGCCATCGACAGCGGCGCCATCGTCGATGCCAATCTGAAGGCCTGCATCACCTATGGTTACTCCCTTGAAGAGATTCGGCGCATCGATATCGCTGCGTTGAGCGCCGGCACCCGGGTGTTCACCCAGGACGACGTGATGAAGCTGATTGCCCGCGCCAACGCCGGCGAACCGCTGCGTTTCGAATGGCGGCGCAAGAGCCGTTCGGCCAATCTGCTCTGGGACGAAGTCTCGATGAAGCGGGTGACCATCGGCGGGCGGGATCGAATCCTGGCCCTGACGCGGGATATCACCGACAGGAAAACCGCGGAAGCGGCACTGCGCGCCAGCGAGGAGCAATATCGCGCCATGTTCAACGCGTCCATCGACGGGCTCGCGCTGCAGGACGACGCGGGCCGGATCGTCGAGGTCAATCCGGCGCTGCGAGCCATTTACGGATACGGACCGGACCAGGATCCGGGCGCCTTCTTCGGCGCCTCTTTGCCGCCGTCGTTCCTCCAGGCGGTGGCGGCCGGCGATACCGTGCACGCCGAACTGGCGGACAAACGCAAAGACGGTTCGGCACTGGACCTCGAGGTCCACGCGGTTCCCATGCAGTATCAAGGCAGGCCGCACTCGCTGACCATCGCGCGCGACATCACCGAAAAGAAGCGCGCGGCGGAAGAACTCTCCCGTCAGCGGGAGAAAGTCCATCAACGCGAGAAGCTCGCCGCCCTGGGATCGCTGCTGGCCGGCGTCGCCCACGAACTCAACAACCCCCTGTCGGTGGTGGTCGCCCGCGCCGTGATGCTGGAAGAACGGGGGGATCCGGCGACGCACGCGGCCGCAATCAAGATCCGCACGGCAGCAGAACGCTGTGCCCGCATCGTACGCACCTTCCTTGCCATGGCACGCCAGCAGCCCCCCGCTCGGGCGCCGGTGCAGATCAATGATGTGGTGCAAGCCGCGCTGGACATTACCAATTACACGCTGCGCACCAGCGCCATCGACGTCGCCCTCGATCTGGCGCCCGATTTGCCGCGAATTTTCGCCGATGCCGATCAGCTCCACCAGGTGTTGATGAACCTCATCGTGAACGCGCAGCAGGCGCTGCAGGATCGCCCGCTGCCGCGCCGCCTCAGCCTCGTCAGCCGCTACGATGGCGCACAAGAGACGATCTGCCTCACCGTCTCCGACAACGGCCCGGGCATTCCCGATGAGGTGCGGCCGCGCATTTTCGAGCCCTATTTCACCACCAAGCCTACGGGCGTGGGAACGGGGGTAGGACTCTCGGTGAGCCTGGGTATCGTCGAGAGCCACGGCGGCACGCTGACGGTGGACTGTCCGGCCGAAGGAGGCGCGGTCTTCGCAGTGATGCTTCCGACGGGCGGTGCAGACGCCTCAAGTCCAGGTACCGACGGGATGGCGGATCAGCGTTCCACCCAGCGGAGCTTGCTGGTCGTGGACGATGAGGTTGAGGTGCGCGAAACCCTGGCCGAGATCCTGAAGAATGCTGGACATCGGGTCGCCTTGGCGGCCTCCGGGGGCGACGCGCTGCAGCGCATGGCGGAAGCTCACTTCGATGTAATCGTCACGGACATGCGCATGCCCCAGATGGACGGCCGCGAGTTCTACCGCGAGGTCGAACGCCGCTGGCCCGACCGGCTGCACCGCATCGCCTTCGTCACGGGCGATACCCTGACCGCCGGCCTGCGAGAGTTCGCCGCGGAATGTGGCCGTCCGGTGATCGAAAAGCCGTTCCTTCCGGGCGAGGTCTGCCGCATCGTCGCGGAAGTTGGCCAATAGCCGGTCCCTGCCGGCCAGCGCCTCGACCACGACAGGGCCAATGGCATCGGTACCCCGGTCGCCGGCCGGCCAAAAGGATCGCGGCCCCCTCGGAGACTTCGACCTTG
The DNA here is from genome assembly GCA_049593715.1 of Rhodocyclaceae bacterium. Lineage (GTDB taxonomy): Bacteria > Pseudomonadota > Gammaproteobacteria > Burkholderiales > Rhodocyclaceae > JBAWHH01. The sequence continues at coordinate 454 of JBAWHH010000620.1, read as the reverse complement.
GCGCATTCGAACCGCGGGAGCGCGGCCCGCAATGGCGGCCGCCCCTCTCAAGAAAACGTTCTGTAACCCACTGTTTTCTTTCCGAACACCTTCCGCTTCTTGGAGCGGTTGGGTTGCTCAGAGTTTGTCAAGAAATCGACTGCGCGGGCGGTCTGCTTCGTTGCTCACTCGCTCAATCGCCGCCTATCCACTTGATATGTCTCGTCGTTCGCTCGCTCGCGCCTCGCAGCCCATCCCGCTCGCGACGATTTCTTCCCAACCTCTCAGTTGATTCCGACCTTAGAACCCTTGATCACCACGTCGCTGCTCGCTTTGGCGTTGATCTTGCCGGAACCCTCGATGGTGATGTCCTTGCCCTTGATCACGATGGTGCCATCCTTCTTCATCATGATGCTCGCGCTGCCGGTCTTGATCGTGATCGAGTCGCCGGCATCCAGGAACAGATTCTTGCCCA
>JBAWHH010000619.1:0-12251 GCA_049593715.1 Rhodocyclaceae bacterium | reverse complement strand
CTTGAATCCGCTCATGTTGATGGCGGAAAAGTGGGCGAATAGGTCTTCACTGCCGTCGTCCGGCGTAATGAAGCCAAAGCCCTTAGCGTCGTTGAACCACTTCACGGTACCCGTTGCCATATTAGTTTTCCCTCATGATACAAACACAACCGGACCTTCCACTCCGGCATGTTTAGCCTGCAAGATCGCACCGGGCGCAGAAACGACGCAGAATTCAAACCTCGTTGAAACTCAGCAAATCGACCGCAACGAAGCAACTTGAGCCAAACACGGCGCTTTTTTACGCCAAATTCTCCGGGTGCGTCAAGGGTTTTCGATGTCGGCGTAATGTCGCTCCGCCGCGTGGATCCTTGTTCTCCGGCATATCGGCTTGGAGTATTGCCGGCAGCGAGGGCCGGGCTGGCGGCGGTGACAAAGATGCACCAAAAGAGTCGTCTTCTGGCACCATGAACGAGCGCGCCGAGCCGGGCGCGGGGCGCGCAGGGGGCGGGCAAATCATGGTGTTGCGCAACGATCAATTGTGTTTAGAATGGGCCTATGGCTACGCGTAAGCAGGACGATTCTCTCCTGGAGGTGGAGCGCGCCAAGGTCAAGCCGCCGCCCCTCTTCAAGGTGCTCATCCTCAACGACGACTACACGCCCATGGACTTCGTTGTGATCGTTCTGCAGAAATTCTTTGCCATGAGCCGCGAACAAGCGACGCGGATCATGCTCAAAGTTCACAGGGAGGGGGCCGGGGTGTGCGGCGTCTATCCCAAGGATGTGGCAGCAAGCAAGGTGGACCAGGTCAGCGCCTACGCGCGCCAACACCAACATCCGTTAGCGTGCGTGATGGAGGAGACGTGAAATGATTGCGCAAGAACTGGAAGTCAGCTTGCACATGGCCTTCGTCGAGGCGCGCCAGAAGCGCCACGAGTTCATTACCGTCGAGCACCTGCTGTTGGCGCTGCTCGACAACCCGTCGGCGGCGGAAGTGTTGCGCGCCTGCGCGGCCAATATCGATGAACTGCGGCGGGAACTGATTGCATTCATCAATGAACACACGCCCACGGTGGGGGGAACAGACGAGATCGACACCCAACCCACCCTGGGATTTCAGCGCGTCATCCAGCGCGCGATCCTGCACGTGCAGTCGTCCGGCAAGAAGGAAGTGACGGGCGCGAATGTGCTGGTGGCGATTTTCGGCGAGAAAGACTCCCACGCCGTCTATTTCCTCCAGCGCCAAGGCATCACCCGTCTGGACGTCGTTAACTTCATTTCCCACGGCATCACCAAGGCGCCGCAGGCCGGTACCGTTGGCAAGGGCGGTGATGCGGAGCAGGGCGAGCAGGAGCAGGAAGCCCAGCCCCAGGGCGGGGCCCTGGAGTCTTACACCCAGAACCTCAACGCCCTGGCGCTGATCGGCAAGATCGATCCGCTCATCGGCCGTGATCGCGAACTGGAGCGGGTGGTGCAGACTTTGTGCCGACGCCGCAAGAACAACCCCTTGCTGGTGGGCGAAGCCGGCGTGGGCAAGACCGCCATTGCCGAAGGGTTGGCCCGCCGCGTGGTGGAAAACCGGGTGCCGGATATCCTCGCCCACGCCCAGATTTATGCCCTGGATATGGGCGCGCTGCTGGCGGGGACCAAGTACCGCGGCGATTTCGAGCAGCGTCTGAAGGCCGTGCTGAAGCAGCTACTGGAAAACCAGGACGCCATTCTCTTCATCGACGAAATCCACACGCTGATCGGGGCCGGCGCGGCTTCCGGCGGCACACTGGACGCTTCCAACCTGCTCAAGCCGGCCCTTGCCTCCGGCCAATTGAAGTGCATCGGCGCGACGACTTACACCGAGTATCGGGGCGTGTTCGAGAAAGACCACGCCTTGTCGCGGCGTTTCCAGAAGATCGATGTCAACGAGCCTTCGGTGGAGGAAACGGTGGCGATACTGCGCGGCCTCAAGTCGCGTTTCGAATCCCACCATGGCGTCAAGTATTCGGCGACGGCGCTGTCGAGTGCGGCGGAGCTTTCGGCCCGCTACATCAACGACCGCCATTTGCCCGACAAGGCCATCGACGTGATCGACGAAGCCGGTGCCGCCCAGCGCATCCTGCCCAAGTCGAAGCAGAAGAAGGTCATCGGCAAGACCGAAATCGAAGAGACCGTGGCCAAGATTGCCCGCGTGCCGTCCCAGCACGTGTCCACCGACGATCGCTCGGCGCTGAAAAATCTCGACCGCGACCTCAAGGCCACCGTCTTCGGCCAAGATAAAGCGATTGACGCCCTCGCCACTGCCATCAAGATGACCCGTAGCGGCCTCGGCAATCCGCTCAAGCCCATCGGCAGTTTCCTGTTCAGCGGTCCCACCGGTGTGGGCAAGACGGAAGTGGCGCGCCAACTGGCCTACTGCATGGGCATCGAACTGGTGCGCTTCGACATGTCCGAGTACATGGAGCGCCATGCCGTATCGCGGCTGATCGGCGCGCCTCCCGGATACGTGGGATTCGACCAAGGTGGCCTGCTGACTGAAGCCATCACCAAGAAGCCTCATTCGGTGCTGCTGCTGGACGAAATCGAGAAAGCGCACCCGGACGTCTTCAACATCTTGCTGCAGGTGATGGATCACGGCACGCTGACGGACAACAATGGCCGCCAGGCCGATTTCCGCAACGTCGTGATCATCATGACCACTAACGCCGGGGCGGAGACGCTGCAGAAGGCGACCATCGGTTTCTCCGGTGGGCGCGAGGCGGGCGACGAGATGGGCGAAATCAAGCGCATGTTTGCGCCAGAGTTCCGCAACCGCTTGGATGCCATCATCTCGTTCAAGGCGCTGGACCGAGAAGTGATCCTGCGTGTGGTGGACAAGTTCCTCATGCAACTCGAAGGCCAGTTGCACGAAAAGAAAGTGGAAGCCGCGTTCACCGATGCGCTCAAGGCGTGGCTGGCGGACAAAGGCTTCGATCCGCTGATGGGGGCCCGCCCCATGGCGCGTTTGATCCAGGATACGTTGCGCGCAGCCTTGGCCGACGAGTTGCTGTTCGGGCGGCTGGTCAATGGCGGCAAGGTGACCATCGACCTGGATGAGGAGCGCAAGGTCAAGCTCGTCTTCCACGAGGAGGAAACCGCGCCTGCGTGACGGTTTGGCGCCAAACGGGCGCCTTTCCATGAAGTCCGATGGCGGCCGAGAGGCCGCCATTTTTTCGGGCACCCTTTGAGCAAGGCCGTGCCGCGGATGTCTCGTCCGCCCTGTAAACACCAGAACGGAGATCCAAGAATGAGTATTCAGACCGCTGATCTTTGCGACCAGAATCCCGGAAAAGTGCGGGTCGTCGCCCCGATGTTCCGTACCTACGGCGGGCGTAGCGCCTTTGGCGGCGCGATCGCCACGCTCAAATTGCACGAGGACAACTCCCTGGTACGCCAAGCCCTCGAATCCCCAGGAAATGGGCGGGTGTTGGTCGTCGATGGCGGCGGGAGCCTGCGCTGTGCCCTGGTCGGCGATCAGTTGGCGAACTTGGCGGTAAAAAACGGCTGGTCCGGCATCGTGGTCTATGGGTGCATTCGCGACGCCAAGGCCATCTCAGGCATGGAAATCGGTATCCGGGCGCTGGATACCCATCCCCTCAAGAGTGTGAAACAGGGCGTCGGCGAAGCCGATCTCACGGTCACTTTCGGGGGGGTGAGCTTCCGCCCCGGTGACTTCCTCTACGCCGACGAAGACGGAATTATCGTCTCCGAATCGGCGCTGGTCTGAGCCTCTTCTCATGATTGCCGGTCGCTGGCCGGTTTCCGGTCAGGCCGGCGGCCGCGCTCCCCTACGGTGCCCAGGCGTGGTGCACTTGGCTGCCGCGCTGCGCTACCAAAAAAGTCGAACCGCGTTCCAAGTACTGGAATGTGGCGGACAAACACCTGTCTTCCCGGCTAAATATTTTAACTTATGTCTTATATAAGACTACTTGTGCGGTGCAGAATTCCTCTCTATACTTGCGTCCATAATCTTTGGGCGAGTCGCGTAACTTTCTGATTCGCTGGGCTTTCGGCATTGCCTCACCGGGTCTGCCGGGAGAACCCCAAGAAAAATGGCGTCTCTGACTACCCGAACAGAGATCTGGAAAGCGCCGCGCCGTAGCAGCATCGGACAGTTTTCCAGGATCGGAAGCGTGATGCGCCACTTCGGTGCGTTGTTTTGGATTTTTCCCTGCTGAATATCGAGGACAGACCATGGACTTTAATCAGGAAGTTGCCAAGCTCAAGAAAGACTGGGCGGAAAACCCCCGCTGGAAGGGCATTCAGCGCGGCTATAGCGCGGAAGACGTCGTGCGCCTGCGCGGCTCGCTGCAGATCGAGTACACGCTGGCCCGTCGCGGCGCGGAAAAGCTGTGGGACCTGGTTAACAACGAGCCCTACGTCAATTGCCTCGGCGCCCTTACCGGCGGTCAGGCCATGCAGCAGGTGAAGGCCGGCATCAAGGCCATCTACCTTTCCGGCTGGCAGGTTGCGGCGGACAACAACTCCTACATGGCCATGTACCCGGATCAGTCCCTGTATCCGGTCAATTCCGTGCCCGCCGTGGTGGAGCGCATCAACAATTCCTTCAAGCGTGCTGACGAAATCCAGTGGGCCAAGGAAGGCATGAAGCCCGGTGCCCCCGGCTACGTCGACTATTTCGCCCCCATCGTGGCGGATGCCGAAGCCGGCTTTGGCGGCGTCCTCAACGCCTTTGAACTGATGAAGTCCATGATCCGCGCCGGCGCTGCGGGCGTGCACTTCGAGGATCAGCTCGCCTCGGTCAAGAAATGCGGCCACATGGGCGGCAAAGTCCTGGTGCCGAGCCAGGAAGCCGTTCAGAAGCTGATCGCTGCCCGCCTTGCCGCCGACGTGCTCGGCGTGCCGACCATCCTGCTGGCCCGTACCGACGCAGAAGCGGCCGACTTGCTGACCAGCGACGTGGACGCCAACGACAAGCCGTTCTGCACCGGCGAACGCACCGCGGAAGGCTTCTACAAAACCCGCAACGGCCTGGAGCAGTCCATCTCCCGCGGCCTGGCCTACGCGCCTTACGCCGACATGGTGTGGTGCGAAACGGGCAAGCCCGATCTGGAATTCGCCCGCGAGTTCGCCGAAGCGATCCGTGCCAAGTTCCCCGGCAAACTGCTGGCCTACAACTGCTCGCCTTCTTTCAACTGGAAGAAGAACCTGGACGACGCCACCATCGCCAAGTTCCAGCGCGAACTCGGCGCCATGGGCTACAAGTACCAGTTCATCACTCTGGCCGGTATCCACAACATGTGGTACCACATGTTCGACTTGGCCCAGGACTACGCCAAGCGCGGCATGACCGCCTACGTCGAGAAGGTGCAGGAGCCCGAATTCGCTGCCCGCGACCGCGGCTACACCTTCGTCTCGCACCAGCAGGAAGTCGGCACCGGCTATTTCGATGACGTGACCACCGTCATCCAGGGCGGCGCCTCGTCGGTGACCGCCCTGACCGGCTCCACCGAAGAAGAGCAGTTCCACTGATCTTCGCGGTCGCTTTCGGCCAAGAACGCCGTGCCCTTCGGGGCGCGGCGTTTTCAGTTCTCGGTGCCTACCGTTCTTTCCGGGGCGTGGCACGCAGGCGGGAAGTGCCGAATTCGGCGATCCCTGATGCGTTCAGAGGATCGTCGCGCCACGTGGCATATCCGCCATCCGCTATACTCGGTCTCGGCTATTCCGCTGCGGCGACGCTGGTGCGCGCGTCTGGTCCGGCTCGGGGAGGGGTGTGAAGCCGGGAGTCGCCGGCCCTAATTTCTGGGCGGTGGGTGGAAGTCGCAGTCAGTCTGAACTAAATTGATTAATCGGAACCAGGAGGGCAGTCAAATGGCGGACAAGAGAGAAGTGGTAATCGTAGGCGCGGCGCGTTCCGCGATCGGCACCTTCAACGGCGCGCTCAAGGACGTGCCGGCTTGTGATCTGGGCGCCCACGTGGTGAAAGCGGCTTTTGCCCGCGCCGGCGTCGATCCAGCCCAGGCCGGGCAGATCGTTTTCGGCAACGTGATCCATGGCGAAGCGCGGGACATGTACGTATCCCGTGTGGCCGGCGTCAACGCCGGCATGTCCAAGGACTCTGCGGCGCTGACGTTGAATCGGCTTTGCGGCTCGGGCCTGCAGGCCATCGTGACGGCAGCCAATGCCATTCAGCTTGGTGATTGCGATGTGGCGGTGGGCGGCGGCGTGGAAACCATGAGCCGTGGCCTTTACAGCATGCCCTCCGCACGCTGGGGTGCGCGGATGGGCGACACCAAAGTCATCGACATGATGGTCGGTGCGCTGACCGACCCGTTCGAGACGGTGCATATGGGGATCACGGCGGAAAACATCGCCGCCAAGTACGATATTTCCCGTGACGCCCAGGACGCCTTCGCCCTGGAGAGCCAGAAGCGCGCGGTCGCTGCCATCGCCGCGGGCCATTTCAAGTCGCAAATCGAGCCGTTCGAATTGAAGACCCGCAAGGGCTCCGTGATGTTCGACACCGACGAGCACCCGAAGGCCGATACCACCGCGGAAAGCCTGGCCAAACTGAAGCCTGCGTTCAAGAAGGATGGCACGGTTACGGCGGGTAACGCTTCCGGCATCAATGACGGTGCGGCGGCTTGTGCGCTGATGGAAGCTGGCGCTGCTGCCCGCGCCGGTATCAAGCCGATGGCGCGGCTGGTGTCCTACGCTGTTGCCGGGGTCGATCCGTCGATCATGGGCATGGGCCCGGTCCCCGCTGTGCAACTGGCTCTCAAGCGTGCCGGCCTGACCCTGGCGGACATGGACGTGATTGAGGCGAACGAAGCCTTTGCCGCCCAGTCTCTCGGTGTGTGCAAAGGGCTGGATCTCGATCCGGCCCGTGCCAACCCGAACGGCGGCGCGATCGCTCTCGGCCATCCTTTGGGCGCGAGCGGTGCGATCATCACCGTCAAGTGTCTGTATGAACTGATGCGCACCAACAAGCGCTACGGCCTGATCACCATGTGTATCGGTGGTGGCCAAGGCATTGCCGGCATCATCGAGCGCCTCTAAGCGCTTCACCCGTTAGCACGGAAGGCCCCGCCTAGGCGGGGCCTTTCGGTTTTTGGGCCGGCGCCCAGGCGGCAGCCCATACCCGCGCCTCCGCGGCCCAATCTCCACGCCGCGACTTGCCCATACCTCGGTTCAACGCACCAATTCCATGCGGGGTGCGCTCCGGTGGTGCGCCCAAACCCTCTGGCGATCGCCGTTTTCCGGTGCTTCAGCGTACCGGACCGTGGCACGCTTTTCGCTCGATGCTCCGAGCAAATACTTCCAATATCGGTCGCATACCATGACAGCCCGGGAGTTCTACAACGAGATGTACGAGGCGGGCGGCGCGGTCCGCCCCCACTACGCAGACTACGCTGCCTGGCTCAAGGACATGCCGCCCGCGCGCATCGCCGACAAGCGCGCCGAGGCGGAGATGCTCTTCCATCGCGTGGGCATCACCTTCGCCGTGTATGGGGAGGAGGAGGGCAAGGAACGCCTCATCCCTTTCGATATCGTGCCCCGCATCATCCCGGCGGCGGAATGGAGCATGCTCTCCGCCGGCCTGCGGCAACGGGTGAAAGCCCTCAATGCCTTCCTGGCGGACATCTATCACGGGCAGGACATCGTCCGTGCCGGCTACATCCCCCAGGAGCAGATCTACCGTAACAGCCAGTACCGCCCAGAGATGCAGGGGGTCGACGTGCCCGGTGGCACTTACGCCCACATCGCCGGCATCGACCTCGTTCGCGCCGGTGACGGCGAGTACTACGTACTCGAAGACAACCTGCGGGTGCCCTCCGGCGTCTCGTACATGCTGGAGAACCGGCGCATGATGATGCGCCTGTTCCCCGAACTGTTCGCCCGCTACGGCGTGGCCCCGGTGGAGCACTATCCCGACCTGCTGCTGAACACCTTACGTTCGGTGGCGCCGGTCGGCGTGGAAGAACCTACCGTTGTCTTGCTGACGCCCGGCGCCTATAACAGCGCCTATTTCGAGCATTCCTTCCTGGCCCAGCAAATGGGCGTGGAGCTGGTTGAAGGCCCCGACCTATTCGTTCAGGACGAGTCGGTCTACATGCGCACCACCCGTGGCCCGAAACGGGTGGACGTCATCTACCGCCGCGTGGACGACGACTTCCTCGATCCACTGGCATTCCAGCCCGATTCCATGCTCGGCGTGCCCGGCCTGCTCTCGGTGTACCGTTCCGGGCGGGTCACGCTGGCCAACGCCATCGGTACTGGGGTGGCGGACGACAAGTCCATCTACCCCTACGTGCCCGCCATGGTCCGGTTCTATCTGGGCGAAGAGCCGATCCTCCACAACGTGCCTACCTACATGCTGCGCAAAAAGGAGGATCTGGAGTACACCCTGGCAAATCTGCCCGAACTGGTGGTCAAGGAGACCCATGGCTCCGGCGGTTACGGCATGCTGGTGGGGCCGGCGTCCACCGCGGCGCAAATCGAAGATTTCCGCGCCCGCATCCTCGCCGAGCCGGACAAATACATCGCCCAGCCAACCCTGGCCCTTTCCGCCTGTCCAACCTTCGTCGAATCCGGCATCGCGCCGCGCCACATCGACCTGCGGCCTTTTGTCCTGTCCGGCAGCGAAATCAACATGGTTCCCGGTGGGCTGTGCCGCGTTGCGCTACGCGAAGGGTCGCTGGTGGTCAATTCATCCCAAGGAGGCGGCACCAAGGACACCTGGGTGCTGGAGTACTGACATGTTGAGCCGCACCGCCGATCATCTTTACTGGATGGCCCGCTACACCGAGCGGGCAGAGAACGTCGCGCGCATGCTCGACGTCACCTACCGCGTTTCCCTGCTGCCCAACTATGCGGCCAATCCGGAAAAAGGCTGGGGCGCAGCCCTGTCGATTTCCGGGCTGGAAGAGGCCTACGCTGAGCGCTATGGCAAGGTCACGCCGGAGAACATCCTTCGCTTCATGGTGATGGACCCGGCCAATCCGGTCTCCATCTTCAGTTGCCTGCGCAGCGCTCGCGAAAACGGCCACGCCGTGCGCGGAACGCTGACCTCGGAAATGTGGGAGATCCTCAACACCACCTGGCTGAACATGCGTTCCCGCCGCATCTCCGATCTCGGTGGCGCGGAAATGACCGACCTGTTCGAATGGGTCAAGCTGCGCTCCCACCTGTCCCGCGGCGTCACCGTCGGCACCATGCTGCAGGACGAGGCGTTCCAGTTCATCCGCCTCGGCACCTTCCTCGAGCGCGCCGACAACACCGCCCGTATCCTCGACGTCAAATACGATGCCCTGCTACCCAGTGCCGAAGACCAGGGCGGGGCCGCCGACTACTATGAATGGGGCGCCCTGCTGCGCTCCGTATCGGCGTTCGTGATCTACCGCCGCGTGTATCGCGACATGATTACGCCCAAGCGCGTGGCGGAACTGCTGATCCTGCGCGAAGACATGCCACGCTCGCTTCACGCCTGCATGAACGAGGTGCACGCCATCCTCGCCCTGGTGGCGAACGATCACTCCGGCGAAACAGAGCGGCGTGCAGGGGAACTTCACGCTGCGTTGCACTACGGCCGTATCGAAGACATCGTGCGCGTTGGCATGCACGATTACCTCACCGATTTTCTGGGACGTATCCGTGATCTCGGCAGCCGCATCGCCGACGATTTCCTCCTACCCGTCACCGATTGAGGACACCCATGCTGCTCAACATCCGTCATCAAACGACTTGTCGTTACGATCAGCCGGTCGCGCGCAGTATCCAGCAACTCCGCCTCACCCCGCGCGTCGAGCCCAGCCAGCATGCCATCGCCTGGCGCATCAGCGCTCCAGGGCGGCGGCGCCAGCTTACCGATGCCTACGGCAATGTCTCCCACCTGCTCACGCTCGACCAGCCGCACCGCGAAATCAGCATCGTCGTCGAAGGGCTGGTGGAAACGGTGGACGAAGGGGCCTACTTGTTGCATGTGGACGACGCCGTCTCTCCGCTCACCTACCTGGGCGACACGCCCCTGACGCGGGTGGATGAGGGGATCCGCAGCTTTGCTGACGAGCATCTGTCTTCGTCTGGGCGCGACCGTTTCCGCGCCTTGGTGGATTTTGTGCCGGTGGTCGGGCAACGGGTTGCTTTCGCTGCTGGAGGCGAAGAGCCGGAGCAGAGCGTCACCGCGTCGCAGGCCCTGTCAGCAGGACGTGGGGGTGGGCCGGACCATGCCCACATATTCATCGCCGCCTGCCGCGCCAAAGGTGTTCCGGCGCGGTTCGTCAGCGGTTATTTTTACGACGGCGAGGGTGCGACGGCCCCCCTGGCGGCCAGCCACGCTTGGGCCGACGCTTGGGTGGACGGGCTGGGGTGGGTGAGTTTCGACGTCACCCGCGGCCAACTTGCCGGGCGGGAGCACTGCCGCCTCGCCGTGGGGCGGGACTATCTGGACGCTTGCCCGGTACGCGGCGTGCGCCGCGGCGGCGTAGCCCAGGAACTGCACATCACGGTGGAAGCCGAGCCGGCGCGGCAGTAGCCGGTAGCGGGGGCGTGCCGGAGCGCCCGAAAAGCTGAATGCTGGTCGATCCTCACCGAGCGGCGGCGCGGTCTAGCGCCCGCTCGATTTCCGTTGCCCAGTCGCGTTCTTCGCCCCGCGCCATCCGCGATTGGCGAATGAAGGCGAGGTTGCGCGCCGTGGTTTCCGGTTCCCATTTCTCACGCACTGCGGCCAGCGCATCGCTCATGGCGTCCCATGCTGCGGCTTCATCCTGGCGCAGCACGGCCAATTCGATCAGCGTTGCGTGGTCCCAGTAGTCCGGCGCACCTTGCGCGATGCGCCGCTTCACCGCATAAGTCACCAAGGGCAGCAGTTCAAGCCGGCGCGGATCCGGCGGGTCGTTCAGTTCCATCAAGGTCACGGCGTTGATGCCGGGAAAAGCGTCGCGCCAGTCAGCCTCGAAACCCTGGAGGTACGCGTCGATGGCCTTGACCAGCCAGTCGGCGGCCGCGACGGTGTCGCCTGTGGTGCGGGCTTCGTCCCAGCGATCCTTGTAAACGCGTCCCAGCAGGGTACTGGTTTCGCTGCTCGGCCCGCGCTCCCGGATTAGTTCGGTGAGCAATTGCGCCGCCTCGTCGCGCCGTTTCAGCCGGTTGAGGGCGAAAGCCAGTTGTTCCCGGGCCATCACCGTGTGCGCGAGCGGGGCCGGCATGCGGGCAACGAGATCCACCATGGCCTGCCAGTCGCTCACCGCACGGTGGGACAGCATCAGGTCGATGGCAACGCCGGCTTCGAGTTGCGCCAGGTCGCCCAGTTCCAGCGCCGCCTGCCGTACGGCCTCCTTGCCCAGGCGCCGCGCGTTGGCCAGGCGCTCGCGGGCATCTTCGTCGTACCGGGCGCGGTCGCGGAAAACGTCGGTCTTGAGGCGGGCGACCTCCGGCGGTCCATAGCCTTCCACCAGTTGGAACACGGGCCTGTCGGCCACCGGTTGCGCCTGATGGTTTTTTGCCGCTTGCAGCAGCGCCCGCAACGCTTCGGCATTGCCCGCCGGATCAGCGGGCTTGCCGTCCGGCCCGAGACCATAAGCTTTCGCCCCCGGCGCCACGCAGCCACGCAATCCCTCGGTTTCCGCATGGATCAGCGCCGTGGTGCCAGGGCGAATACCATGGCGCAGCCCCAGTTCATAGAGTGCGTTGGCGCTGGCGACCGTCACGTCGGCCACCGCGAAGTCACAGAGGATCATGCGCTCGAATATCGGCGCGGCGTGGGCATCACCCACCCCGTCCGCATCCGCCCGTAGCGCATCCAGGCCCGCCGCGCGGATCGCCGGAACGATCAGATCCTCGTAGACCGCATCGAAATCTACCGTCGCACCGGAAGGGAGGGTTTTCCTGCCGAAAGGCATGAGCACAAAGCACAAAGGCAACACCGTTCTGCTCCTGAATGAAAATTGCGTCGCGAGTTCCTGCAGGCATATTGACGACCCGAGCCCGCCTTGGGTTGAGTTGTCGAAGAAAATGGCTGATCGAATACGTCCGGATGCCCACCCCGATCTTCGATAGCCCCTCGCCATAGCAGATTCCGATGGTCAAAATAGATCATCAATTGTTTGCGCTCAATCTCGGAGCCGGCAGCGTGTTGTCTCATCGGGCCCGGGATGCGAAACGCGGCACCACGGCGAAAGCGGGTTTTCCCCTGGTCTCCGCTGTTTCGCGTCGTCCCGCACGATTCTGACGGAACGATTGGGCAGCGCACCCACGTAGCGCATGGGTCTGGGAAGCCGCTC
>JBAWHH010000618.1:0-3209 GCA_049593715.1 Rhodocyclaceae bacterium | reverse complement strand
TCGTATTGGTAGCGCTCGGTGTAACGGCGCATCGCCCGCCCGTCGTGGGGATGGGGCAGCCTGGCGCGGAACGCGTCGTCCCAACTCGTGGCCGGCTGGCTCGCCTGGCCGACATGCTCGCGCCCCTCGGCGCTGAGCAGGCGGTAGAGGGCGTCGTAGGCGTAGTCGGCGTGGGGGGCGACCACCTGGTTGTCGAAGTAGATGGTCTGCTGGGCGTCGTCGTGGATGTGGGTGATGTTGCCCACCGGGTCATAGACGTACGCCAGATCCTGCAGGTTTTCCCCTCCCCGCAGCGTCTGCAGGCGGGTGAGGCGGAAAGTCACCGGGTCGTAGGTGTAGCCGGTGCGAACGCCGTTGCCGAATTCGATGAGGGTGCGCTGGCCTTTGGCGTCGTAGTCGACGTTGGTGACGAAGGCGGTCGGCGCCGCCGCGCCACGCAGATGCACGTCCACCCTCTCCAGCAGGTTGGCCGCGTTGAATCGAGGGCGATAGACGCTGCCATCTGGCGCCGTGACGGAGGTTGGGCGGTTGAGGGCATCGAAGGTCGTGCGGCTGGCAAAAGCCTGCGGATCCAGCTCCGGGTTGGCGGACCAATCCAGGGTGCGCTTGTATTCCCGCGCCAACTGGCGCTGGCTCACCAGCAGATTGCCTTTGAAGTCGTAGGCTTCGCTGGCGACGACGCCGGCCTGATCGCGATGGCGGAAGACCCGGCCGCGCAGGTTCAGCGCCTCGGGATTGGCGCGCGCTTCGCCATAAACGGTCTGGCCGATGACCTGTTCGCTGCCGTCGGCGGCCCGCAGCAACACCTCCAGGGGTCGCCGCAAGGGATCGTAGGTCGTGCGGAAGCGATGGCCGCGGCTGTCCCAGGCGTAGAGGGGTTTTCCCGCGGCGTCCGCCAGTATCCGGCGCTCGCCCGCCTCCATGCTGAGTTGCCGCACCTGCCGGCCCAGAAGATCGTAGTCGTAGCGCATGACGACGCGGCCGTTGGCATCGACGACTTCGCGCCTGTTGTCTTCGATGTCGAAGATGACCCGCGCGGCGTAGTGCTCGTCAATTGGCGCGTCGTCCCGCGGGTGGCGGTTGTGGGCGACCGAAAGGAAGGCGCGGCCGAGGGCGTCGGCGTGGGTGACCGTGGGCGTCGCCGCGTGCACGGCGGCCTTCTCTGCCGCCGCTTGCTCGATGGGTCCGCGGGCGCCGCTACGGCGTTCGCCGTGCCAGGTGGGCAGGTAGTCGGAGGCCGCCAGGCGCCGGAAGAAACCGCCGAAATCGGCATCGGCCGCGGGGTCATCGATCAGGGTAGTGTCGTTGGCGTCCCAGGTCTCCTGCCGCCATGGGTCGAAAACGGCCTTCTCCCACGTGTGATCGGGATGGAGGGTGGCGACCACACGTCCGGTCGGGTCGTAGAAAACCGTTGCACTGACGCCCTCTTGGCGCCCGGAGCGGAAGACGTGGGTATCGTCGAAGAAGGACTCGAACTGTTTGACCGGCTTGCCTTTGTTGTTGAAGATCGTCCAACCGCTGCCGACCCAGCGCGGGTCGACGGCGGATCCTCCCTCGACGACCGGGCCGGGCTCGGCCTGGATCTTCTTCTGGATCTCCCGGCCAAAGCCATCGGAATAGCTCAGCGCCACCTGGACGTTGAGGCCGCTCTCGGGCTCGGGGTCGCTGGCATGGGTCTCGCGGGCGAGGGTGGCGGCGAAAGCCGGTTGCCCCGTCCTGAGGTAGCGGTGCACGTCATAGACGATGCGCGTCGTGGCATGCCCCAGGAGCGGCGCGGCGTTGGCCAAAGGATCGGCGAGAAAGGCGTCGGTCTGTTCCGCCGTGAGATCCGCTTCGAACCCGGCGAGGGAATCTCCCTTCAGCTCGCCGGGCTTGCCCATGACGGCGGTACCCGCCACCAGGCCCAGGGTGTCGAAAACCACTTCGCTGCGGTTGCCGTTGGCGTCGGTGAGGCGGAACGGCTGCAGCAGGCGGTAGTCGTGCTCCGTCAACGTGCGATTGCCCAGGGCGTCGATGGCCTGCGTCGCCAACAGGCCATAGGCGTCGTAGCCGAGAAAAGCCGAGTTGCCGAAGGGATCGCGGGAGCGGTGCGGGAGGAAAAAATGTTGCCGCGCAAAGGCGAGTTCCTCGGCCGGCGTATCCGTTGCCCGGTGGGAGTAGAAAGCGCGCCCGGAAGGAATCCACCACCCGGCTTCGCCTTCGCTGTGGACGTAGCCGCCTTCGCCCGCCAGCATCGGCGCGGTGACGCGGTCGCCAAAAACCCGATCCAACAAACCGGGGGTAAAGGCGAGCTTGTAGCTTTCGCCGGTCAGGGCAAGGGATTCGAGTGTGCCGAGGGGCAATAGATCGCTGAGGTCGTTGGCGCGGTAGCGGGTGCGGACATGTTCGATGAGGCGCTTTTGCGGGGCGGCGGCGTTGGCCACGGCTTCGTAGTCGATGCTTTGCGCGCCGTCGATGCGCTCGAAGTCGTTGGCGATCCATTCCTGGAAGGTGAATCGCCCTGCCCCCGCGGCCGGTGCAAAACCCGTCAGTTCGTAGGTGCGGCTCTCGCACGGCGCCGGCGTCCGGTATTGGTCGGGCTCCCGCGGCGGATCGTCGATGGCATTGGTGTAGCGGCTCGACAAGTAGGTGATGAGGGTCTGGGTCTGTTTGTCCCGGTCCGCCTGGGTGGGCAGAGCCGGATCGGGCTGACGCCGGCCATAGCCGATGGCCAGCGACCTGAGGGTGTTGCCGAAGCCGTCGACCTCCAGGGTCAAAGCGTGGCTGATGCGCGGATCGGACGGGTTGCGCTCATAGTGGTAGCTCAGGGTCTCCAGCGAATGGCTGAAATACACGCCATGGGGATTGCCGTCCCTGGGCTGGATTTGCGCGATGCGAAAGCGGTTTTCGCTGACCTGATACGGATGGGCCGCCTTGGCGCCGCCGTCACGGGCGTACACCTCGGTGCGCAGCAGCGCACCGCGCAACGCCCGGTAGGCTTCGTGGGGCGCGTCCCCCGTCTCCACCTCGTGCTCTGCCAGCGGCACGGCCTGGTCGTCTCCCTGGTAAAACTCCTGGCGGAAGCGTTCGGTCAGATCGAGGTAGTCGTCGGCATGGGAACCGTGCTCGTCGAAATAGATGCCGGTATGGAACCAGGAGCGCGTTTCCACCGGCGGAACGTGGTAAGCCGCGCCATCGTTAACGAAGGTGGCGTCCCGGCCATGGAGCCC
>JBAWHH010000617.1:0-1838 GCA_049593715.1 Rhodocyclaceae bacterium | reverse complement strand
GGCGCCCTCTTCGTCGAGGCGGATGAAAGCCTGCTTGCCGTGCCACCAGCGGTGGAGGTGAAAAGCACCGTAGGTGCGGGGGACGCCATGGTCGCCGGCTTGGTGGCGGGCAAAGCCCGCGGCCTGCAGCTGGCGGATTGCGCCCGGCTCGCTACCGCCACCGCAGTGGGTGCCCTGACCCAGCTCGGGCCGCGGCTACCGGCGCCCCAGGTAATCGAATCCCTAATGCACCAGGTCACGGTCCAGGCCGTGGCGGCGGATTGAATTCAGCACATCGGAGAGGAGAGGTCGAAATGGCAAATATCGTTGCAGTCACGGCGTGTCCCACCGGCATCGCCCATACCTATATGGCCGCCGAAGCGCTGAAGAAGACCGCTGCCCTCATGGGCCACGCCATCAGCGTCGAAACCCAGGGCGCGGCCGGCGCCAAAGATCCGCTGAGCGACGAAGCCCTGGCCGCCGCCCAACTGGTGATCCTGGCCGCCGACACCCACGTCGAAATGACCCGCTTCGCCAGCCTGCCGGTGTTCGAGACCAGCACCAGCGCCGCCATCCGCGACACCCGCGCGGTGCTGGAAGAAGCCCTCGCCCTCATCGGCATCGCCGCACCGAAGGCCAGCGCCCCCGCGCCAGCCGCCGAGGCCGAGCCTACCGCCCCACGGAAGAAGCGCATCGCCGCCATCACCGCCTGCCCCACCGGCATCGCCCACACCTTCATGGCCGCGGAAGCGCTGAAGAAGGTCGCCGCCGCCCAGGGCTACGAAATTCGCGTCGAAACCCAGGGCTCGGTGGGCGCGAAAAACCAGCTCACGCCCGAAGAAATCGCCGCCGCCGACGTGATCATCATCGGCGCCGACACCCATGTGGACAAATCCCGCTTCGGCGGCAAGGCAGTCTATGAAACCTCGGTGGGCCGGGCGTTGAAGGAGACCGATGCGGTCATCCGCGAAGCGTTCACCGTCCAGGCGAAGCCCGCGGACTACCTGCAGGACGTGCAGAAAGCCAAGGCCGGTCAGTCCGAAAAGCGCGCCGGGCCCTACAAGCACCTGCTCACCGGCGTGTCCTACATGCTGCCCATCGTCGTGGCCGGCGGCCTCACCATCGCCGTGTCCTTCATCTTCGGCATCGAGGCGTTCAAAGAGAAAGACACGCTGGCCGCAGCGCTGATGGACATCGGTGGCGGCGCGGCTTTCGCCCTCATGGTGCCGGTGCTGGCGGGCTTCATCGCCTTCTCCATCGCCGACCGGCCCGGCCTCGCCCCCGGCCTCATCGGCGGCATGCTCGCCAGCCAGATGCAGGCCGGCTTCCTCGGCGGCATCGTCGCCGGTTTCCTCGCCGGCTACGTCGCGCTGTGGATGCGCAACTACATCAAGCTGCCGACCCATTTCGAAGGGCTCAAGCCGGTGCTGGTGATCCCGCTGCTGAGTACGCTGGTCGTCGGCCTGCTGATGGTCTATGTGGTGGGCACACCGGCCAAAACCGTGATGCTTGGACTGACCCACTTCCTGCAGGGCATGGGCTCCACCAACGCCGTCCTGCTCGGCCTGCTGCTTGGCGGCATGATGGCCATCGACATGGGCGGACCGGTGAACAAGGCCGCCTACACCTTCGCGGTGGGCCTTCTGGCCAGCAACACCTTCCTGCCCATGGCTGCCGTGATGGCCGCCGG
This sequence comes from Rhodocyclaceae bacterium, assembly GCA_049593715.1. Taxonomy (GTDB): domain Bacteria; phylum Pseudomonadota; class Gammaproteobacteria; order Burkholderiales; family Rhodocyclaceae; genus JBAWHH01. The sequence continues at coordinate 169 of JBAWHH010000617.1, read as the reverse complement.
CATGGTCCCGCCCCTGGGCCTCGCCCTGGCCACCTTCGTCGGGCGGAACCGTTTCTCCGCTGACGAGAGGGAGGCCGGCAAGGCTGCCGCCGTGCTGGGCATCTCCTTCATCACTGAAGGCGCCATCCCCTTCGCCGCCAAGGATCCGCTGCGGGTCATCCCCGCCTGC
>JBAWHH010000616.1:0-12795 GCA_049593715.1 Rhodocyclaceae bacterium | reverse complement strand
TCGACTCGGGTCGCGTGCAGGCGATTCCTGGCGAGGAAGTGTTCGAGAAGGTTCGCCGCCGTTTGGCGCGATGAAGTTCCGGTTTCACCCGGACGCCGAGGCTGAGTCTCTCGCTGCCATCGAATGGTATGAGGATCACGCTGCCGGTCTCGGGGCGGACTTTGCGGTCGAAATCCAGGCAGGGATCGAGCGCGCTGTTGCCATACCCGAAGCCTCGCCAAGCCTGGGCGGAGACGTCCGGCGCGTCCTCATCAGGCGTTTCCCTTACGGCGTGGTTGATGCCGTGCGCGGGGAATGCCTCCTGGTACTCGCGGTGATGCACCTCCGCCGCAGTCCGGATTATTGGCGGGAGCGGCGGTAAGGGTTGTTTTTCAAACCCGAGCCAAGCGCCGGAGCATGAGGCCGGCAAAGACGCCCAGCGCAAAGGCCCCGTCGTTCCCGCGAAAGCGGGAACCTATCGGCCGATGGTAGGTGGAAGCGCGAATGGATTCCCGCTTTCGCGGGAAAGACGGTTCTGAGGCGCTAACTTTGCCAGAATCGCAAAGTCGACCACTCGCCAGCCGGCCGGCCTAGTTGATCGCCTTGTCGATCACCAGCGCCACGCTGCCGGCACCGGGCTTGACCGTCTGCAGCGCGCTTTCCATGTCCCCCGGCTGGGGCGTGGCGTTGCCGCTTTTGCTCAGGCGGGCGCCGACGACTATCTCCGGGAACGACGACAACTTCAACTCGCTAGTCATCGCCATGGAGTCGTCCAGCACGAATCCGCCTGGGAGGTTTTTCGCTTCCAGCTTGGCGACGGCCAGGGGCATTTTCGGGCCCGAGGCGGCGCGGGCGAAGACGAAGATGGTGTCGGCGGGGCCGACCTTGTTGGCCAGGGCCGGGGCGATCTGCACCGTGCCGACGATCGTCGCGGCATTTGCCGGGTTGGCGGCGGATTGGGTGGCGGCTGACGTCGGCGCCGGGGCGGAGGTTGCGGCGGCCGGAGAGGCCGCAGCCGGGGTGGCGAGCCCGCCTTTTTGCCGCGCTTCGGCGATGCTGCCAGCGATGCCGCGGGCGAATTCCGAGTCCGGCGGGACGAGGGAGGCGGCTTTTTCCCACTGGGCGACGGCGTCGGCGTATTTCATCGCCTCGAATGAGAGCGAGCCGGCGAGGGCCAGCGCCTTGATGTTGTTCGGGTCTACTTTCAGCGCCGCCTGGATCAGTTCTGCCGGTTTTCCAGTCAGGTTGCGGCCCTGGGCCATCGCCAGGGCGTCGGCGTAATCCGCCAGAAGTTGGGCGTCGCCGGGGTTTTGCGCCGCCGCCTGTTCGTACGCTTTGGCGGCGTCCGGGTAGCGCTCCAGGGCGGCGTAGGAGCGGGCCAGCATGGTCCAGCCTTCCGGGTTGTTCGGGCTTTCCTTCAGCCGGTTGGCCAGGGTCTCGACCATGCGGAGCACGTCTTCGGGCGTCACCTGCTGGGGTGCGCCGGCTTGTTCCGGCCCTGGCGTGAAGTCCGCGCCCATCGGGTTGCCGAGGACCAGATACAGTGCAACCGCCACGATGGGCAGCGACATGCCGACGGCCAGACCCGCCCAGGCGTTGCGCTTAGAAGCAGGAGTCGCCGTTTCAGGTTCGGCCTGGGCGGCATCTTCGAGAACGCGGCTTTCCAGTTCGGCGCGCGACTGGGCGTACTGATCCCGGGACAAGGTGCCGGCGGAGAGGTCATCCTCCAGTTCGCGCATCTGGTTGCGGTAGATGGCGATGTTGGCTTCTTTGCGGGATGCCGCGGATGTTGGGCGGGGCGCGCGCATCAGCGGCGGCAGGACGAACAGCAGCGCCAAGACGAGAAGCACGCCGGCAGCGATCCAGAAAGCGGTCATTGCTGCTCTCCCCCATCGGCGAGGAGCGCCCGGGCCCGTTTGCTGTCGGCTTCGGAAATATCGGCGGTGGCGGCCACACGCCGGGCGCGGCTTCGCAGCTTGACGAACAGCACCGCAACGCCGGTCAGCAGCAGCAGGAAAGGCCCGAACCACAGCACCCAGGTCGTCGCTTTGACCGGCGGCCGGTAGAGGACGAAATCGCCGTAGCGCTCGACCATGTATTCCTTCACCTCTTCGTCGCTGGCACCCGCCTGGAGCTTTTCCCGGATCTGGTTCTTCAGATCGACGGCGAGATCGGCGTGGGAGTCGGAGATGGTCTGGTTCTGGCAGACGAGGCAACGCAGTTCCTCGCCGAGCCGTGTCACGCGCTGTTCCAGGGCCGGGTCGGCAGCGGCCGGTGGCGCATCGGCTGCGAAGGCGGCGGGACCGGCAAGAACCAGCAGGGCGAAGAGGAGGGCTTTAGGACTTGGCATCAAGATCGCGGATGAGAGGTAACAGCTTCTTTTCGAGGGCTTCCGGCGTAACCGGGCCGGTGTGCTTGAGGCGGATGATGCCCGCCTTGTCGATGACGAAGGTTTCCGGTACGCCATAGACGCCGTAGTCGATGCCGGCCCGGCCGTCGATGTCCATGACCGACATCAGGTAGGGATTGCCGCGCTGGGCCAGCCACTGCTCGGCGCGCCGCCGGGCGAGGGTGATTTCCTCAGCCAGCGGCAGGGCGGAGGCATTGAGGCTGCTGTCGCCGCGCACTTCCTTGTAGTTCAGGCCGACGATGGGCACCACGTTGCGCTTGGCCAGATCCACCAGGACCGGGTGTTCCTGACGGCAGGAAACGCACCACGACGACCACACGTTGAGCAGCCACACTTTGCCCGCCATGTCCTTGGGCGAGATGGTGCGGGCCGGGTCTTCCAGTTGGGCCAGGCGGAAATCCGGCGCCGGCTTGCCGATGAACGGCGATGGCACCTCCCGCGGATTGAGATTGAGCCCGATGGCGAGGAAAACCACCAGGACGATGAACAGCCCCAGGGGCAGCAGGAATCTTTTCATGGCGGATTGCTTCTTTCAGCTTGCGGCAGGGTTCGGGGCCGCTTTGCCTTTGCCCCTCGGGGCAGTCTCGGGTTTGACCGGCTCCGGCCGCGTGGCGAAGCGATAACGCCGGTCCGCCGCGGCAAGCACACCGCCAAAGGCCATGATCAGGCAGCCGATCCAGATCCAGTTCACCAGGGGCTTGTTGCGGATCTGCAGCACCCAGGCGTTGTCGCCCACCGGCTCGCCCATGGAGACGTAGAGGTCGCGCAGCACGTTGCGGTGGATGGCGGCTTCCGTCATCGGCATGCCCTGCACGGTGTAGACGCGCTTCTCCGGCGCCATGGTGGCAACCGGCCGGCCGGCCTTGGTCACCTCCAGCGAGCCGCGCCAAGCGGTGTAGTTCGGGCCCGGCGCCTGTTGCGCGCCGAGGAATTTGAACTGGTAGTCGCCCACCTCGGTCGTGTCGCCGACGTGCATCTTCACGTCCTTTTCGACTTCGTAGCCTTTGACCATGGTCACGCCGAGGATGAACACGCCAATGCCGATATGGGCCAGCACCATTCCGTAGTAGGCCGGGGGTATGGACCTGATGCGCTGGAACAGGCTTTTCCCGGCCGGGTCGGTACCGCGTATCCGGCCCACCAGCGCGGTGAGCGAAGCGAAAAAGACCCAGAACGCCATCAGCAAGCCGAAAGCCACCATCGGTTTCCAGATTCCCATGGCCATCGGCACCAGGGCTGCGGCGATCAGCGCCACGCCGAGCGCCCATTTGAGGCGGACGGCCAGGGCGGGCAGCGAGGTCTCTTTCCAGCGCGCCACCGGCCCGACGCCCATGAGGAACACCACCGGCGCCATGAGCGGGACGAACACGGATTCGAAATACGGTGGCCCGACGGAGATCTTGCCCATGCCCAGGGCGTCGAGGAACAAAGGATAAAGCGTGCCGAGCATCACCGAGGCAGCCGCCACGGAAAGCAGCACGTTGTTGGTGAGCAGCAGGGATTCGCGGGAAATCAGCCCGAAGCTGCCCCCCAGGCCCACTTTGGGCGCCCGCAAGGCGAACAGGAACAGCGACGCGCCGATCACTACGGTAAGGAAGGTGAGGATGAAAACGCCCCGCTCCGGATCGGTGGCGAAGGCGTGCACCGAGGTGAGCACGCCGGAGCGCACCAGGAACGTGCCGAGCAGTGACAGCGAAAAGGCGAAAATTGCCAGCAGCACCGTCCAGCTCTTGAAACTGCCGCGCTTTTCGGTGACCGCCAGGGAGTGGATCAAGGCGGTGCCCACCAGCCAGGGCATGAAAGAGGCGTTTTCCACCGGATCCCAGAACCACCAGCCGCCCCAGCCGAGTTCGTAGTAGGCCCAGAAGCTGCCAAGGGCGATGCCGATGGTGAGGAAAACCCACGCCACGGTGGTCCAGGGACGCGACCAGCGCGCCCACGCGGCATCCAGCCTGCCGCCCAGCAACGCGGCGATGGCGAAAGCGAAGACGACGGAAAAGCCGACGTAACCCATGTAGAGCATGGGCGGATGGACCACCATCCCCGGATCCTGCAGCAGGGGATTCAGGTCGCGGCCGTCGGCGGCCGCCGGCAGCAGCCGTTCGAAGGGGTTGGAGGTGAACAGCATGAAAGCCAGAAAACCCACGCTCACCAGCCCCATCACGCCCAACACGCGCGAGGCCATTTCTTCCGGCAGATGGCGGCTGAACACGGTCACCGCCACCGACCATCCGGCCAGCATCAGCAGCCACAGCAGCAGCGATCCCTCGTGGCCGCCCCACACGCCGGCGATGCGGTAGGCCAGCGGCAACATGGAGTTGGAGTGCTGGGCCACATACGCCACGCTGAAGTCGTTGGTGACGAAAGCGTAGGTGAGGGCGCCGAAGGCGATGACGACAAAGACGAACTGGCCTTGGGTGGCGGGGCGCGCCACGCCCATCAGCGCGGCGTTGCCGCGTGCGGCGCCGAGGATGGGCAGCGTACCCTGGACCAGCGCCAGGCACAGGGAGAGGATCAGCGCAAAGTGGCCGAGTTCAGGGATCACTTGGCCGCCCCGGAGGTGGTGACCAGCGTTTTCTTCGACTCGTCCTGGGCTTGCTGGGCGCGCTGCAACGCGTCGGCGGCTTCGGGCGGCATGTAGTTCTCGTCGTGCTTGGCCAGCACTTCATCGGCCACGAACACGCCGTCGGATCCCAGCTTGCCCTGGGTCACCACGCCTTTTCCTTCTTTGAACAGATCCGGCAATACGCCGCGGTACTGGACCGGGATCGATTTCGCCGTGTCTGTCACCACGAACTGCACCGTCACGCCGTCCTCCTGGCGCTTGATGCTGCCCATTTCCACCAGTCCACCGATGCGGAAGGAGCGGCCCTGGGGCGCTTCCTTGTTGGCGACCTGGGTCGGGCTGAAGAAGAACACCAGGTTCTTGTTGAAGGCGGATAACACCAGCGTGGACGCCAGGGCCAGGGCCGCCAGACCCGCCCCGATCAGGGCCAAACGTTTATGCCTCGGTTTCATCTCTCGTCCTGCCAAAGTTGTTGCGCGGCAAGCGCGCCAGCAGACGCAGGATCGATTGCCTGCGCGTCATCAGCAACACAAGTTCCCCGGCGACAAAGAGCAGCGTCACCGCGTAGGAACCCCATACGTAAAGGCCGTAGCCACCCATGGCCCAGAAGTCGGACCAGCCCTGCCAGTTCATTTCCGACCCTCCACGTACTCCGCCACCCAGTCGGTGTGGCGTTCGCGTTCGAGAATGATGCTGCGCACCCGCACCAGGACCGCCGCGATGGTGTACATCCAAGCGCTCAGGGCCATGATGAGCATGCCCAGCAGCATGGTCTTGGCCATCGTCGGCGATCCCGTCAGGCTGACCGACGCGCCCTGGTGCAGCGTGTTCCACCACTTCACCGAAAAATAGATGATGGGCACGTTGACCACCCCGGTCAGGGCCAGCACGGCGCCAGCCTTGTCGGCGCGGCGTGGATCGTCGATGGCCGCCTGCAGCGCCATGAAACCGAGGTAGAGGAACAGCAGGATCAGTTCCGACGTCAGTCGCGCATCCCACACCCACCACGTTCCCCAGGTCGGCTTGCCCCACAACGCCCCGGTCCACAAGGCCAGAAACGTAAACATTGCGCCGGTCGGCGCCAGGGCCGTGGCCATCATCGACGACAGGCGCGTGTTCAGCGCCAGCCCCAGGCCGGCCCAGAACGCCATCACCAAATAGATGAACATGGACATCCAGGCGGCTGGCACATGTATGAAGATGATGCGGTAGGCCTCGCCCTGCTGGGCGTCGGTGGGCGCCTGGAAGAAGCTGATGTGGAGACCCCATGCGCAAAGACCCGCCGCCAGCACCGCGAAGATGGGAACCATTTTCCCGGCCAGCGGAAAGAAGGTCTGGGGTGAAGAGTACTTGAACCAGTTGATGGTTCCCATGTTTAGTCGATCCCGAAACAAGACGATGGGCCGCTTGTCCTGCAAGCCCGGTTTTCAGCGCATGGGCCGAGTTTGGCCGCTAGCGGCCTGGCGTGGCGATTCGCGCCCAAAGCTAGCCCGATCACTCCAAAGATATCCGCAGTCCTGCCGCGGCAGCCCACGGCGCAAGCACTGCAGCCATGATGAGGCCGGCGCCCAGCAACGCGACGTGGGATTCCGCCCCCAGTCCCGCCGCCTCCGCGCCGACCGAACCGGCGCCGAAAATCAACACCGGAATGTAGAGGGGCAGGACCAGCAGGGAAACCAGCACGCCACCGCCGCGCAAACCCAGTGTCAGCGCGGCACCGATGGCCCCAACCAGGCTCAGGATGGGCGTGCCGACGAGCAAGGATAGTATCAGCACCCCCAACTGCCCTTGGGGTAGATCAAATTGCAGGCCGAGCACCGGCGCCATCAGCACCAGGGGCAGGCCGGAGACCAGCCAGTGGGCGAGAATCTTCGCCAGCACGATGATGCCCAGCGGTTCCGCCGCCAGCAGCATCTGTTCCAGCGTGCCGTCCAGGTGGTCGATGGAGAACATGCGGCCCAGGGAAAGCATGGACGCCAGCAGCGCTGCCACCCACAGAATGCCCGGCGCCATGGTGCGCAGCAGGTTGGGCTCGGGCCCCACGCCCAGCGGGAACAGGCTGACGACGATGACGAAAAAGAACAGCGTGGTGAGTACGTCCGAGCGCCGGCGCATCGCCAGCAGGAGGTCGCGGTGCAGGACGGCGGCGAAAACTTTCAGCATGGCGCCGCCGCGTCCAGGTCCAGCCGCTGGGTCCGTCCCGGCGCCAGCTCCACGTCCTGGTGGGTGGTGTAGATCACCATGCCTTGTTCGTGCACATGGGCGTCGATGGTCTGGCGCAGGCCGTTCACCGCCTGTTTGTCGAGGGCGGTGAACGGCTCGTCGAGCACCCACAGCGGCACCCTGGTCGCCAGCAGCAGCCGGGCAAGGACGACGCGCCGCCGTTGCCCTTGGGACAGCACCTTGGTGGGCAGGTCTTCCCGGCCGGCGAGACCGATGCGCGCCAACGCTTCCCGCGCATCCGGCGTACCGACGGGCAGGCCCGAAAGCCGGCAGGAGGTCTGCAGGTTCTCCACCGGGGTCAGATCGTCCTTTACCGCCGGGGCGTGGCCGACATAGATCAACTGGCGCGAAAAATCTTCGCGCAACGAGCGGATCTTCTCCCCCTGCCAATACACGTCCCCGTCCGCCGGGGCGGATAGCCCGCAGATCAGCCGCATCAGGCTGGTCTTGCCGCTGCCATTGGCGCCGACGATGTGCAACGCACCGCCGGGTACCAGGGCGAAACTCACCTTTTCGAACAGCGGACGGTCACCGCGCACGCAGGTGAGGTCTCTGCATTCAAGCATGGCGGCGGGGGCCGGGGAAAAAGCGCGGATTATAAGGCTTGCCGGGCGCGCGCCGCTTTTCCCGTGGGCGATCCGCGGCGCCGGGTCATCATTCCACGGTTTCGACTTCCATCTCGACGATGCCCGCCGGTCGCGTCGCCAGATAGCGCGAGAGGATCTTGTAGGTGTCGAGGTCGAATACAGGGTCGAAGCGGCTCTGCGCGGTGTCGAAGACGTCGCTATGGGTGGTTTCCGCGCCGATGTAGCACCAGGCGTCGAACAGGTGGAAAACCTCGCGCCCGTTGTCGGGATTGTATTCGCGCACGGCGATGCGGCCGCGGTAAGGCCAGGTCTTGAGGCGCATCGACGAAAGGGCCGCCCGCAGGCGCATGTCGTGGGCCAGCGCGTTTTCGCGGCCGCAGCACACGCCTTTGCATTTCTTCAGTTGCGACGCGAAACAGGGGCCGGGACCGCTTTCCAGCCCCAGGCGCTTGGGGCAGAGCTGGTACACGCTGGCGATTTCCCGCAGCGCCTTGACCGCTTCCCGGCGCGAGCGGAACAGGCCGTGCAATTGCCCCAGTTGGCGCGGATCGATGTCGCAGGATCGCACCAGATCGACGGCCACCTTGGCGTCCGCGTCCTCCACCATGCGCCACGAACACAGTTCGCCCTGGCGGCGCAGGCGCTGGTTGTGGATGGGCATTTTCTCCTTCACCAGCCGGGCTTCGAGCAGTAGTGCGCCCAATTCGCCGCTGGTTTCCACCCAATCGATGCGACGAATCTCCTGGGCAATGCGCATCGCCCGCCCCGCCGAGTGGTCGCCGGTGAAGTGGGAGCGCACGCGGTCGCGCAGATTGACGCTCTTGCCGACGTAGAGCGGCAGGTCGTTGTCCCCGTAGAACAGATAGACGCCCGGCCCTTCCGGCACGGAGTCGAGAACTTCCGGCTCCAGTTGGGACGGCAGGCTGGGGGCGCGCATGGCCCGCGCCAGCGCCAGATCGATGGTTTCCGGGCCGTGTTCGCGCCGCGCCAACTGGATGAAGTCCCACAGCACGCGGGCGTCGCCGAGGGCACGATGGCGGGCGTCGCAGTTAAGGCCATGGCGGGCGATGAGCGCATCGAGGCCATGGCGGTGGTGCTGCGGATACAGGGCGCGGGACAGTTTGACGGTGCACAGCACTCGCGGCTGGAACGGCCGGCCCAGGCGGCGGAACTCGTTCTTCAGGAAGCCGACGTCGAAACGGGCGTTGTGGGCGACGAACAGAGCATCGGCCAGTCGATCCACCACTTCGTCCGCCAGGGCGGAGAAAGTCGGCGCGCCACGGACCATCGCATCGGTGATGCCGGTGAAGGCCTGGATGGTGGGCGGGATCGGCCGCTCCGGGTCTACCAGCGTCTGCCATTCCCAATCGACGTTGCCGCCGGACACCCTGACGATGCCGATCTCCGTCACGCGGTCGTGGACGGGGTTGGCGCCGGTCGTTTCCAGGTCGACGAAGACGATGGGGGAATCAAGCACTACGGGGCAGCACGGGCGTAGAAGTGACGCAGGTGGAGCGCGGCGCCAGGGCACCGCTTCCGACGATGGTGGCAGTCAGTGGGGATTCAGTCCGGCTGGTAGTAATAAGGCTTGGGGGGAACGCGGGATTCCTCAGCGCGATTGAGCGTTTCCAGATCCTGGGGCTTGTCCCACCACAGCGCCCGGCCTTTCTTTTGTTCTTCGAGCTGCTCCGGATGCTGCTTCATCCAGTCGCGCATGAACTTGGTGTGTTCCGATTCGTACATGGCCATAGGGAGTGCCCCGTCGTGTGCGAGCGCCTATTGTAGCGGGGGCCGGGCGCGTAGCGGCAGGAGCGAAGGCGGAAATGGGAGAAAGTGCGCGCGCCGGGCGCCGCGGGTTAGAACGGCGGGAGCAATCAATTCTCCGGCTTTGTCCGGCGCTGTTCGGCGAAGATGGTGTCGCTGCGCAGGCGGGTGATCCGCATCACGTCGGGGACGTGGCGTAGCGAGCGGATGAGGCGCGCCAGATGGATGCGGTTGGCGACCTGCAGGCAGAAGTAGAGCGACGTGTAGATGCTGCGTTCGTCGTCCATGCTGACGTTCTGGATGTTCGAGCCTGCCTCGGCGATTTCCGCCGTGATCTTGGCGAGCACGCCGCGCTTGTTCTCTACTTCGATGCGAATCGCCACTTCGAACAGGCGCCCGGAGTCGCGCTCCCACTCGACGTCGATCCACTTGTCCCGCTCACCCCGTCCGCGCGCCAGGACGGGGCAGTCATGGGTGTGCACCAGCAGGCCCTGCCCTTTCTTGATGACACCGATGATGGGATCGCCGGGAATCGGCCGGCAACACTTGGCAAGCTGTACGGCGATGCCCTCGCTGCCGCGGATCAGGATGGCCGAACGCGGCTTCACTTCCGCCTTGCCGACGGCAGCCTCGTGCCCCTGGGATAGGCGCCGCGCGACGATGCCCGCCAGACGCTTGCCCAGGCCGATGTCTCCCAGCACATCCTGGCGCGACTTGGCGCCGGTTTCGCGCAGAAATTTGTCCCAGACCCCGTCGTCGACGGCGGGCAGCGTCAGGTCGAACGTTCGCAGTGCCTGGGACAGCAACCGCTCACCCAGCGTCACCGACTCGTCGTACTGCATGGTCTTGAGGAAATGGCGGATCTGCGAGCGCGCCTTGCCCGTCTTCACGTAGCTCAGCCAGGCCGGATTGGGGTTGGCGTGGGCGGCGGTGATGATCTCCACCTGGTCGCCGTTGGTCAATTCGGTGCGCAGGGGCATCAGTTCGTGGTTGATGCGGCAGGCGATGCAGCGGTTGCCGATATCGGTGTGCACGGCATAGGCGAAATCGACCGCCGTGGCGCCCCGCGGCAGCGCCTTGATGCGGCCCATGGGGGTGAAGACGTAGACCTCTTCTGGGAACAGGTCGATCTTGACGTGTTCGAGGAACTCCGCCGAGTCGCCGGACGCCGACTGCAGGTCCAGCAGCGACTGCAGCCACTTGTGGGTCTGCTGCTCCAGGTCGCCGAAAGTCTTGTCGATGTCTTTGTAGAGCCAGTGGGAGGCGACGCCGGTTTCGGCAACGTGGTGCATCTCGTCGGTGCGGATCTGCACCTCGATGGGCGTGCCGAACGGGCCGATGAGTGTGGTGTGGATCGATTGGTAGCCGTTGGCCTTGGGGATGGCGATGTAGTCCTTGAACTTGCCCGGCACCGGCTTGTAGAGGCCGTGCAGCGCACCCAGCGCCAGGTAACACGACGGCAGATCCTTGACTACGACGCGGAAACCGTAGATGTCGAGCACCTGGGAGAAGGTCAGGGACTTCTCCCGCATCTTGCGAAACACGCTGTAGAGATTCTTTTCGCGCCCATGGATCTCGGCGTCGATGTGATTGTCAGCGAGTCGCTGCTTGATCGCATCGAGGATCTTGCCCAGCACCTCGCGCCGGTTGCCCCGCGCCGCCAGAATGGCCTTCGCCAACACCGCGTGGCGCATCGGGTAGAGATGGGTGAAGGAGAGTTCCTGCAACTCGCGGTAGAGATTGTTCAGGCCTAGCCGGTTGGCCAGGGGGGCGTAAATCTCCAGCGTTTCCCGCGCGATGCGGCGGCGCTTGTCCGGGCGCACGGCGTCCAGGGTGCGCATGTTGTGCAGGCGGTCGGCCAGCTTTATAAGGATGACGCGCAGATCGCGCGCCATCGCCAGCAGCATCTTGCGGAAACTCTCCGCCTGGGCATCCTCGACGGTCTGGAACTCGATCTTGTCCAGTTTGGAGACGCCGTCCACCAGATCGGCGGGCACGCGCCCGAACCGGTCTCCGATCTCCTGTTTGGTGATCGCGGTGTCTTCGGTGACGTCGTGGAGCAGGGCGGCGATCAGTGCCTGGGGGTCGAGGCGCCAGCCTGCAAGGATCTTGGCGACCGCAACCGGGTGGGAGATGTACGGCTCCCCGGAGATGCGGAACTGCCCGCGATGGGCATCGGCGCCGAAATAATAGGCTGCCTCGATGCGGGCAACATCCTCCGGTTTCAGGTAAGCGGAGATGTCATCCCGCAGATCCAGGAAGTCCAGGGATGGGGCGCCCGGGAGGGGCGCGCCGGCCACGTCGGAAGGGGAAACGGACGCTTGCATGTCCATGGTCCCTTCCTAGGCGGCGGCGATCCGGGCTAGGCCTGGCCGCGGTTCAGGATTTCCAGGCCGACTTTGCCGAGGGCGATTTCCCGCAGCGCGATCACCGTCGGCTTGTCCGCGTCGGGTTCCACCATCGGTGTGGATCCCATGGAAAGCTGGCGCGCGCGGTAAGTGGCGGCCAAGGTCAACTGGAAGCGATTGGGGATCCTTTTCATGCAGTCATCGACGGTAATACGGGCCATGGTTCAATCCTGTTCAAGAAAAGCAAAACACTCGGTGTGGCGGGCACGTTGCGACTCGAATCGCAGGCGGGATGTTCGAACCACCGCCGCCAGATCGTCCCGTGCCGCAGCCAAATCCCTGTTGAGAATAACATAATCGAACTCGGGCACATGGCGCATCTCATCCTCTGCGGCGGCCAGGCGGCGCAGCACAACTTCGTCCGAATCCTGTCCCCGGCCGCGCAGGCGCCGCTCCAGTTCCTGCAGCGACGGTGGCATGATGAACACCGCGATGGCTCGCGGAAACACCGTCCGCACTTGGCGGGCGCCCTGCCAGTCGATCTCCAGCAACACGTCGTGGCCGGCCTCTATCCGCTCTTCCAGCCAGACCTTCGAGGTCCCGTAATAGTTTCCGTGCACTTCGGCGTTCTCCACGAATTCGCCGCGGCCGCGCATGGCGAGAAAATTGTCCATCGGGACAAAGTGGTAGTCCCGCCCATGCACTTCCCCCGGCCGCGGCGGCCGGGTGGTGTAGGAAACGGAAAGTTGCACCGCCGGATCGATCTCCAGCAGCATTTTCACCAGGGTGGTCTTGCCCGCGCCGGAGGCAGCGGAGACGATAAATAGAGTTCCGGCCATTTCGATTTGCGAATCTGAAGCAAAAGTGTGCGGCAAGGCGCCGCGAGAGCCCGCTGACGCGTGGTGCGCCAGCCAGTGG
>JBAWHH010000615.1:0-5296 GCA_049593715.1 Rhodocyclaceae bacterium | reverse complement strand
CACGCAGTGGGCATCAGACGGCGATGGTGAAACGCTTTTGCCAAAGGTCAGTTGTCCCCGGAGGCACGGGGGCTGCGCTAGTCCCCTGGGGGTTTCGCGCTCATGGCGGGGGGAGTTCGGCATGAGGACTGGCATCCATCTGCCGAAGCCAGAGGGCGCAGGATGCGATAGACGGTGGAACGGGATACGCCGAGGCGGGCGGCGGCGGCGCTGACGTTGCCGTCCAGCGCGTCGAGTACCCACTGGACGTAACTGCGCTCGAAAACCTCCAGCGGCTCGATGGTGCGAAACGCTTCCGGCGAGGCGTCAACCGCCGCTTGCTTGCCGCGCGGCACGGAAAGCACGGAACACACCGCCGCTTCGTCGATGGTGTCGCCCTCGTGGAGCACCAGCAGGCGCTCAATCACATTGCGCAGTTCGCGCACGTTGCCTGGCCAGCGGTATTCCGCCAGACGAGCGAGGGCTCCGTCCGTCAGCCGCGGCAGCGGTGCGACCCGGGCTGCGGCGCGACGCAACAGGTGCTGGACCAGCAGCGGGATGTCCTCGCGCCGTTCCCGCAGGGGCGGTACGGTGATGTGGAGCACGTTGAGACGGTAGAGCAGGTCGTGGCGGAAGCGGCCTTCCGCCACCAGGATGTCGAGATCCCGATGGGTGGCGGCGATCACCCGGGCGTGGGTCTTGCGCAGCGCGGTGGCGCCCAGGGGGCGGAATTCGCCCGTGTCGAGAACGCGCAGCAGCTTGGCCTGGCAGGCGGGAGGCAGTTCGCCGATTTCGTCCAGGAACAGCGTGCCCGAACTCGCCACCTGGAACAGCCCATCCTTTTCCGTGGCGGCGCCGGTGAATGCGCCGCGCCGGTGTCCGAACAGTTCGCTTTCCACCAGCGTGTCCTGCAGCAGCCCGCAGTTGAGGGGCACGTAAGCTTCCTCACCGCGCCGGCTCCACCGGTGCAGGGCGTTGGCGATGACTTCCTTGCCCGACCCGCTTTCGCCGGTGATCAGCACCGGCGTGTCCATGGGGGCGACCTTTCGAACCAACGCCAGCGTCTGCCGCCAGGCCGGGCTCTGGCCGATGATGGCGCTGTCGTCGGCGCTGCGGTGGCGGGCGACTTCCGCCGTCAGGGCGACGCAGCGTTGCGCAAGGAGGCGCTTCTGCACCGCGCGCTCGACGGCAAGGTCCAGCTCCGCCAGCTTGTAGGGTTTCGTCAGGTAGTCGAAAGCCCCAAGCTTCATCGCCGCAATGGCGGTATCGACATCGCCGTGGCCGGTGAGGATGATGACTTCCAGTTGCGGATCGAGGGCTTTCAGGCGCTTGAGCAGCTCGATACCGTCGATGCCGGGCATCTTGATGTCCGCCAGTACGACCTCGATACCTGCGGCCTTGGCCCGCCGCAGGGCCTCTTCGCCATCGGCGGCCGTGCTCACCCGGTAGCCATTGCGTCCCAGCCGATTGAGCAGCAACTCGCGGTAGAGCGCTTCGTCATCCACCACGAGCACATGTTCGCCGCTCATGGCCGCGTCCCCACGCCGTCGTCGGCAAGACGCAGGCCAAGGCGGAACCAGGCGCCGCCTTGGGGACGGTTGCCGCAGGTGATGCTGCCGCGCAGTTCGGACATGATGCCGTAACAGATGGATAGCCCCAGTCCCGTGCCGCGGCCCGGCGCTTTGGTGGTGAAAAACGGATCGAAAACCTGGTCCATCACGCCGGGCGGCAAGCCGGGGCCTTCATCGGCCACTTCCAGGTCCACCCCGGTTGCGGACCGCCCGGCCCGCAGCCACAACCGCCCCTGCCCTTCCATGGCGTCGCGGGCGTTCTTCACCAGATTCTGCAGTACCTGATCCAGCAGGGCATGGCTGGCCAGCACCGGCGGCAGATCCGGATCCAGGGAAACCTCCAATTGCAGGCCGCGGGTCAGCCCAATCTCGCGGTAGCCGTCGAGACACTGGCCGAGGAATGGGGCCAGATCCATCACCTCCAGGGGCGCGGTCTGGCGCCGCGAAAAGAGCAGGAGATTGTCGGTGATCGATTTGCAGCGCTGCGCCTGCTCCTGGATGGTGACCAGGCCCCGGCGCAAGGCGGCAACTTCGGCCAGCCCGTCGGCGTCGGGAATCGTTTGCAGCAGGCAATGCAGTTCTTCGGCGAATCCCGACACGAGGCCGAGCGGGTTGTTGATCTCATGGGCGATGCCGGAGGCGAACTCCCCCAGCGCGGACAGGCGCGTCGCCTGGGCCAGTTGCCGTTCCATTTCCCGCCGGGCGGTGATGTCCCGCGCAACCCCGATCACGCCTTCGACCTGGCCCTTGGCCGACAGGACGGCGGTACTGATTTCCAGCAGGCACGGGGTGGCATCTTCGCGCCGCACGGTGATCTCGAACGGCACATTGGCTCCGCCTTCGAGCCGGCGCCGGAAATCCTGCTCCAGCCGTGCCGCTGCGGCCCCGTCCATCAGCTCGCCGCAGGTTCGCCCCACGGCATGCGTTGCCTCCACCCCGAGCAGTTCCGCCATGCGTGCGTTCAGGAAACTGATGCGGCCGTTCGGATCGAGAATGTACACGCCGTCGCTGAGGATGCCCTGCAGTTGCTGGTCGCGCTGTTCCAGGCGTGTTGCGTACTCGCTCAGGGTGCGTTCCCGTTCCTGGCGCGCCGCGATGTCCACCGCCAGGCCGCTGTAGCCGACGATCTTGCCGTCCTTGAGCACCGCTTCCACCTGCAACTGCACGGGAAACTCGCCTCCCGCGCTATCGCGCATCACCACGTCCAGCTTGGTGGCGGTGCGTTTGCGGTAGATCTGCTTGAGGAAGTCCGTCGCTTCGGCACGGTACCCCGGGAGCACCAGATCCTTGAGCCGCAGCCCCGGCACCTGGTCGGCGGTGATGCCAAGCCGGGTTCGCCCGGCTTTGTTGAGATGGACCACGCGGCCCGACGCTTGCAGGGCAAAAACCATCTCCGGCAGGTCTTCGATCAGATCGCGGTAGCGCTGCTCCGAAGCCTCCAGTTCCCGCGTGCGCTCGCAAACCTTGCTCTCCAGCAGGTTGATCTGATCCTTGATGTTGAGGGGCTGAAAATAGCTGCGCAGGGGTTCGAGTTCCGGCGCGCTGTCGTCCAGGTTGAGCAGGCGCCAGTGGCACTGCGCATCGCCGCGGCCTTCGCACGCCGTCTCGATGCAGATCATGTCGGTCTGGAAAACGTAGGAGGCGAAACCCGACGCATACCCGGCCAGCGTCCAGCACACCGGCTGGTCGGTGCGGCCGAACAGGCGCAGATGCTGCTCCGCCTCGTAGGAGTGCCGCCACATGCCGCTCATGCGGTAGAGCCGGCGCTCCCGATCCACTTCGAGGAACTGGGGCTCCACCCCGGCGATGCCAGAAAACATGTGCATGCGCGGCCCGCCGAGCACGAAGTCCTCCAGGCTTTCCGGCTGCATGCGCGCCGGCAGCAGCCCGGCGTCTTCGTAGCCGCAACTGAAACCGTAGCGGGTGAGAATCACCTGGGCCGCGTCGGCCCCCAGCGTCGCCACCAGTTCCTTGCGCAGCGCCCCCATGGCATCGGTCTGGAGCAGGATGGCGCGCCGGCCACAAAAGTGGATCGCCCCCCGTTCGGGGTCGAAATCCACGAGCGAATAGAAATCCAGATCCTCCGGCCCCACCGGCTTCTCCCTCGCAGGCGGTGTTCCCCCGCCCCTGGTTGCGCTCCGCTACCTGATGGCAGACGTCCGTGGGTTATCATTCCCGCGTTCCCCTCTCTGCCTCGACACCCACTGCGTTGCCCCCGCCGACCGAACTCGCGCAGAAGCGTTCCGCCGCCCGTGGCGCCATCGATCTGGGGCTTCTGCCCCGTCTCCTCGGCTACCAGGTCCGCCTGGCGCAGATCGCGGTGTTCCGCGATTTCGACCAGGGTCTCGGCAAGCACGGCATCTCCCCCGGACTGTTCGGGGTGCTGGTCATCATCGAAGCCAATCCCGGCCTCAAGCAGGCTGAACTTGCCCGTGCCACCCACCTCGACCGCTCGACCGTGGTCAGCGTGATCGACAACCTGGAAAAGCGCGGCCTGGTGGAGCGCCGTGCCGCCGAGGCGGACCGCCGCTCCAATGCCCTGAACATCACTGCCGAAGGCACTGCCCTGCTGCGCCGCCTGAAGCGCCATGTGACCGAACACGAAAAGCGCCTGGTCAAGAATCTCTCCGCCGACGAGCAGGCGACGCTGGTGAGCCTGCTACAGAAAATTTTCCCCGACCTGCGCTGATTTCTCCCGCACCGGGATGCAGTTCGAGCCCTTGACCGTCTAGGCACGCAACCGCATCGCCACCAGCCCGCAGGCCACCCCACCGGCGGCGCAGGCCAGCAACACCGGCAGCGCTTCGCCCCAGGCGGACTGGCCGACCACGGCGGCGATCAGCGGCGGCGCGACGAACTGGCCCAGATTCGAGCCCTGCAGCATCAAGCCCTGAATGCCGCCCACCTGGGTCGGCTCGCGGGTGAGGATTTGCGCCGACGACAAGGCGGCGGTGGGCAACATGCCGCCGAACAGCGACAGTCCGACGCAGGCGCCGAAGCGCACCATGTCCGGCAGCGCCTGGGCAAAAATTGTCGCCGCACACAAGGCCATCAGCACGTTGGTGACGACCACCAGGGTGCTGCGGCGCACGTGCCGGTGCAACAGCCAAGCCCCCGTCAGGTTGCCGGGGACGTTGGCCAGGACAACGACAGCGGTGAGCAAAGAGGCCAGCGCCAAGGGCAGGCCGCGCTGCTGGACGAGGAAAGTCGGCAGCCACACCATCACGGTGAAGAACTGCACCGAATAACAGGCGAAAGCCAGGGCAAACGCCCAGGCCGTGGGACGCCGCAGCCCCGCGGTCAGGTCGGCCAGCGAGCGCGAGGGCGGAGTGCGCAGATGGTAGCGCTGGCGCGACCACCACAGTGCCAGCAGCATGAGCGCGGCGGCGCCGGCGCTGGCCAGCCACAGCACGCGCCAGCCCTGCCATTGGAGCACGATTGGTGCCAACAGCATGGCGAGGCCACCGCCGGCCGGCATGTACACCGCCCATATCCCCAGCGCCTTGCGCAAGTCCGTCGGCGCGGTCGCGGCGCCGATCAGCGACGGGGCCGACACCCCCACGGCCACAAAACCCGCGCCCTCGATGAAACGGCTCGCCAGCAGGGTTGCGGTGCCGTTGGCAAGCGCGCCCAGGCTGGCACCGAGGGTGAGCGCCAACAGGCCCAGCGCGGCAAACCGCACCGCGCCGAGGCGGTCGCCGAGCAGGCCGAAGAATATGGCGCTGAGGACGGCCAAGGTGTTGAAC
>JBAWHH010000614.1:0-4439 GCA_049593715.1 Rhodocyclaceae bacterium | reverse complement strand
CCCTATCCATTGGCGACCCAGGCCAGCACCACGGTGTTGGCCACGGCACTGGAAACGCGGCCCCAGGTCAAGCGCCGGCTGCCCGTCCGTTTCGTACAAGAACAGGAAGCCGTGCTGCAATTGATCCGCGACGCGGTGGAAGCCGGCCAGTGTGTCTGCTGGATTCGAAATACGGTGGACGACGCCCGCGATGCGTGGCGGGAACTGCGCGCGGCGGATTGGCTCCCCCCGTCGAACCTGATGCTTTTTCACAGCCGTTTCGCGCTGGCCGACCGCCTGGAGATCGAAGATGCCGCGCTGAGCGCTTTCGGCAAGGACTCCCGCGCCGAACAACGGAGCGGCCGCGTTCTGATCGCCACCCAGGTTGTCGAACAGTCGGTGGACATCGACGCGGACGTCATGATTTCCGACCTGGCGCCCATCGATCTCCTCATCCAGCGTGCCGGCCGCCTTCATCGGCATCTGCGCGACGCGCAAGGCAACCCGGCCGCTACGGATTCCCGCGCCACGCCAGTGCTCCAGGTGTTCGCGCCGGCTTTCGACGAGGATCCCCAAGCGGATTGGTATTCCAGGTTGTTCCGCCGCGCCGCCTACGTTTACCCCGACACCGGCAGGCTGTGGCTTACCCAGCGCGTGCTGCTGCAACAGGGCGCCATCCTCATGCCTGAAGGGGCCAGGCTACTGATCGAGTCCGTCTATGGAAGCGGGGCCGAAAGCGACATCCCGGCTGCCCTGATGGGCGCCACCGACAACCAGGAAGGCCGGCGCATGAGCGAAAGATCTCTGGCCCGCGCCAACGCACTGCAACTGGAGATGGGGTATTGCCGGGACAGCGGATCGTGGGAGGCGGAAGAGAAGACCCCCACCCGGCTGGGCGAAGACGACCGCGAGTTTGTCCTCCTGCGGGCCAAGGGAGACGGCTTACAGCCCTGGGCCGCCGACCATCCCCATCCCTGGGCCGCCAGCAGCGTAAAGATCGCCGCCCGCAAGCTCGACCGGGTGGAACCGGCCTGGGAGCAACGATTTACCCGGGAGTTGGCACAACTGCGGGAGAGCCATCGGGCTTTGCGCTACGCCAACCTGCTTCCGGTGCTGGATGAAAAAGGTGCCTGGCTGGCGGAGGGGCTGGACGCAAAGGGTCGCCGCATCAATGTCCAGTATGACCTCCACCAAGGTCTGATCACGGAGATCGCGAATGAAGAATAAGGCTGAGCCATGAACCTGCTGACTGACCCCTGGCTGACGATGCGTAGCCGCGGCGGTGAGCCACGCGCCCTTAAACCTGCAGATATCGCAGATCCGGATGTTCTCGATCTGCTGGCCCCCAGGCCCGATTTTCGGGGCGCGCTACACCAGTTCCTTGTGGGATTGCTGCAAACGACCTTCGCGCCCGAAGACGAGGATGACTGGCTGGCACTGTGGCGCGAGCCGCCCTCAGTCGCCGACCTGGAAGCGGCGTTTGCACAATGGACGGAACACTTCGTCCTGGATGGAGGAGGAAAGGCCTTCCTTCAGGATGCCACTCCGTCGCCCGACTTCGCCGATAAGGACATCCGGGACTTGCTGATCGACCTCGGCGCAGTGTCCAACCTGCATTTCAACAAACCCGAGCGGATCAACGGCCTGTGTTCGGCCTGCGCCGCGACGGCATTGTTCGGATTGCAGGCCAACGCGCCCTCCGGTGGTGTCGGGCATCGCGTGTCGCTGCGGGGCGGCGGGCCGCTCACCAGCCTGCTGGTGCCGAAGGCCGATGCCGATAGCCCGGCCACACTATGGCAACGACTGTGGCTCAACGTCCTGCCGACCGTGGTGATGATCCAGCCGGGCGGGCGTTTCGACGGCCGCGCGCGCGCGGACATCCTGCCCTGGCTGGCGCCCACCCGCACCAGCGAAAAGAAGGGCGGCCAGACCACGCCGGACCAAGCTCATGCACTGCAGGCCTACTGGGGCATGCCGCGGCGCATCCGGCTCGATTGGAAAAGCGCGGTCGCGGGCCGCTGCGATCTGTGCGGTGCAAAAAGCGCAGCCTTGCTGACCCATTACCGGACCAAGAACTACGGCATCAACTACACGGGTTGGCAACACCCGCTCACGCCCTACTACCTGGACCCGAAGAAGAAGGAACTGCCCCTTTCGGTCAAAGGCCAGAAAGGTGGAATCGGCTACAGGCACTGGCTGGGGCTCACCCTGGGCAGTGCCGACGGGCAGCCCGAATCCGCACTGGTGATTCGCCACTATTTGACGGAGCGATGGGACCGGCTGCAACGGCTGACGCCGGGTTTTCAGGCTGACGTGTGGGCCTTCGGCTACGACGTGGACAACATGAAAGCCCGCTGCTGGTACGACGCCACGCTGCCCACGTATCGCGTCGATCCAGAACGGCACAACGAATTCGTCTTGGCCGTGGGGGATCTGATCGAAGTTGCCGGCGAAGCCGCCAGACAACTGCACCGCGCCGTGAAAGCCGCCTGGGCAGATCGGCCCCGCGACCTCAAAGACGAACCGGCCGTCGGCCAGAGTTTCTGGGCTGCCACCGAAACGCTCTTCTACCGCTCGCTCGAAGCCCTTGCCCAGGCTGGCGGCCTGGAACCGCGCGCCAAGGTGGACACCTTCAGAGCCTGGCTGACCGGCGTTCGTGGGATCGGCCTCGATCTCTTCGACGACTGGGTGACGGGCGAATACGAGAAAGACTGGGACATCGAGCGCACGGTGAGGGCGCGTAAAGAACTCTTCGACCGGCTGAACCGAGCCAAGCCCATGAAAGCGCTCTGGAAAATAATCAATCAACAGGAGGTAAGCGCATGATCAGGCTCTCTCCCCCGCAGAAAGAGATCGTCCGTGACTGGTGGTTCTGGCTCCAGCCTGAAAGCCAGAACGACCCGGCGGTCAAGACGAAGCTGGCTCACCAGTTCGGCGGCTTCGCCCGCGTCAAACGCGCAACCTTGCGGCGCTGTGCCGAGCCATCCCTCGTTCTCCTGGAGCCAGCATTTCACCGGCTGATGTTGAAGCTGCAGGCCGTTACCGAGCCGGGCGACAAGGTGCGAGCGGATGCGGATGCTTTCGCCCTGGTGGCAGGGCTGTTGGCCTGGGTGGAGTCGGAACCGGCCAGGGACATCCCGGATCGCTCGTTCGCCGCTCTGCTGGGAAGCCCAAAGGAGAAAGGCGCGGATCGTCCCCGCATGAGCCACCTGCGGTTCGCCCGGCTGCAGACGGCGGACAGCGAAGCGGACTTTTACCAGCAGTTCCGCCGCGCCATCGAGCTAGCCGGCAAACAGGCCGACGTGGTGTGCCTTGCGGAAGAACTGCTGGACTGGCAGCGAGAGTTCCACGGCCAGAAACCCGACAAGCCCAAGGACCGCATCCAGGTGCGCTGGGCCACCGCCTATTTCTCCGCCCTCAAACCCGACACCGCCGCCGCAACTTCCCCCGAGAAAACTGGAGCCTGACATGACCCGCTTCATCCAGATGCATCTGCTCGTTTCGTATCCGCCCGCCAATCTCAACCGCGACGATCTGGGCCGGCCCAAGACTGCCCGGATGGGGGGCGTGGATCGCCTGCGCGTTTCTTCCCAGAGCCTGAAACGGGCGTGGCGTACCTCGGAGTTTTTTCAGGATGCCCTGGCTGGGCACATCGGTACGCGGACCAAGTTGCTGGGCCAGATCGCTTGTGAATCCCTGACCAAGGCCGGCGTGAAAGAGAAAGACGCGGAAGCCTGGGCCGGCAAAATTGCCGCCGTCTATGGCAAACCCAAGAAAGACAAGCCCCTGGAAAACGAGACCCTGGTGCATGTGTCGCCGGAGGAACGGGCCAGCCTGGATCAACTCGTGGCCAAGCTGATCGCCGAGCGGCGCGAGCCGAGTCAGGAGGAACTAGATGTGCTGTTGCACGTCCAGCACGCGGTGGACATTGCGATGTTTGGCCGCATGCTGGCAGACAAGCCGGAGCGCAACAGCGAAGCCGCCGTGCAGGTGGCCCACGCCATCGGCGTCCACGCCTGCGCCATCGAAGACGATTACTTCACCGCCGTCGATGATTTGAACGCTGGGCGCGACGAAACCGGTGCTGGCCACGTGGGCGAGGCCGGATTTGCCGCCGCCGTGTTGTACGAATACCTCTGCATCGACCGGGACCAGTTGCTGAAAAACCTGGGTGGGGACGAGGTGCTTCTGGAGCGGGCGCTCCGGGCGCTGGCGGAGACCGTGCTTACCGTCGGTCCTTCGGGCAAGCAGAACAGCTTTGCTTCCCGCGCCTACGTTCACGACGCCATGGCGGAAAAGGGCCCGCAGCAGCCGCGTTCCTTGTCCCTGGCGTTCCTGAAGCCGGTGGAAGACAAGCAGAAGGGTTACGGCGAAGCGGCGATCGCGGAGTTGATCCGGGTCCGCAACAACATGGACACGGTTTACGGCGACTGTGCGGAAGCACGTAAAGAGTTCGACGT
>JBAWHH010000613.1:0-2026 GCA_049593715.1 Rhodocyclaceae bacterium | reverse complement strand
GCCTGGCCACGCAGATCGGCCTGAAACCAAGGCGCCATTGCCCGCGTAGGGCAGCGAGACGACGGTGTGCATCACCGGCTGTCGTCGCAGTTCAAGTGTGCCCCCAACCCCACGACACGGAGAATGACCATGTATTCAGGAAGAATTGCCGCCGCTATCGGTCTGCTCGGCCTTGGCGCCATCGGCCTGCCCCACCACGCCAGCGCCGCGCAGAGCGAAACCGACGCCCGGCAGGCTTTTTGCAGTGACGCCAGCCTGCGCGGCACCTACGGCTTCACCGCCCGCGGCACCACCCTTGCCGGCGTACCCATCCCGCCGACGCTGCTCGGGCCCTTTGCCAGTGCCGGCTCGGCCACCTACAACGGCAAAGGGCGCGTGAGCCTGGCTTCCATGGCGAGTTTCAACGGGTCGGTCCAGCCCGCCAACGCCTCGGGAAGCTATAAGGTGACTCCGGATTGCAGCTTCACCTCCGCGCTGGAAAATGGCACAACGTTCCAAGCCGTGATCGTCAGCGGCGGTGATGAACTGCTGGTCCTGCAGACTTCGCCATTCACGGTGATCGCGGGAACGGCGCGGAAACAGGACAGTGCGCCGCGGCGGCCCCAGGTATCCACGGTGGGCCAGCAGCCGTGCAGCAACCGCAACTTGCGAGGCACGTACGGCTTCATCGTGGAAGGCCGTGCGGGTCCGCCGACCGTCCCCGCTGCCTCCGCGGGCCCCCTGGATGGAGTCGGGCTGGTGAGCTTTGGCGGCAACGGCGACTTCAATGCGTCGGCGCGGCGCAGCGTGAATGGGACGCTGGATCCCACGACCTTACCCCTGCCGGGCCAGTACAGCGTGGGGCGCGACTGCACGGTCGACATGCAGTTTGACGCGGGTTTCCACTTCAGTGGCGTGATTGCCGACGATGGCGATCGAATCGAGTTCGTCGAAACCGATCCCGGCACGACCCTGACGGTGACGGCCATCCGGCTTTGAGTCGTAGCCAAGAGGGGGGGCCGGCGCGGCCCCGCCTTGCTTCTGACGATGGATTCCCGAACCCGCCGCCCGCCGGGAAGCGCTCTCCCCTGGCCCCGTGAGTTTCAGGCTTGACGCGAACCTAGACGGCGGATGTCGGGCACTTCCACCAGACGCACATCACATGGGGGCGCCTCCACCACCGCCACCAGCGCGCCAACCATTTCCTGCAGCCTCACCAGACCAAGGCGAAGCGCCATGCCGCGCGTGGCCGGAATGCGCTCGGCCAGCCAGTAGGCCGGCACCAGGACCAACGGCCAGCGATGGCCGGGACCCATCACATACCAGGGCCGCAGGATCGTGGCGGCCAGGCCGGTATTTCGAGTCAGGGCCTCGCCTTCGCGGCGGGCGGCAATGTACGCGCCCATGACAGGGGCTGGCTGGGCAACGCTCAGATAGACGAAATGGGCAACACCCGCACGCTGGGCGGCGCCACAGGCGGCCCGAACCGACGCCAGGTCCACATCGCGAAACGCCGCCGCCTTGGCGGGACTGGGGTGCGCCACGCCCACCAGATGGACCAGCGTGTCCGCTCCGACCAGACTGTTTCCATAGCTTGCGGGGTCGAGGGCGTTGCCTTCGACCGCCAGACAACCCTCGGGCAGTGCCTCGGCTCGGCCGGGTCGGACCAGTGCAACGACTTCATGTCCGCGGGCCGCCAGGTAGGGAATCAACTGGCGACCGATGTAGCCCGTCCCACCGGTGACGAATACCCGGTGGCGCCGGCGATCCGGCAACCGTTGCGGGGCGGCCCCGCGTGGCCGATGGGCTGCGGCGTCCGCGTTGAAAATGCTGAAGGCCCCAACGGGGCCTTCAGACTTGCCCAGAGGATGGGCGCTCATTTCACCGCGGTCACGATGTCGCCCTTCATCGGGCCGAGGATCCCCAGCAGTTCATTCTTCTCCCGATCCGGAACCTTGAACTTGTCCAGGCTGCGCACCAGATCGCTGACCAGCGCATCGAAGTGGCTGCCCTGGACGCCCATGCCGGCGTGCGCACGCTTCATGTC
>JBAWHH010000612.1:0-1961 GCA_049593715.1 Rhodocyclaceae bacterium | reverse complement strand
CCTTCCCGCAGCGCGCGCACCAGGGCAGGTTCGTTCACCAGGCCGCCGCGGGCCGTGTTGATGAGCACAGCGCCGGGTTTCATGGCACGCAGTTCCGCCTCGCCGATGAGATCCCGCGTGTGGGCATCCAGGGGGCAGTGCAGGCTCAGCACGTCGGCCCGAGCCAGCACTTCATTGAAGGCGGTGTATCCCGGCCGCAGGCTGATGGCCTGCTTGCGCTCCGCCCACAGCACGTGCATGCCAAAAACCTCGGCTATCCGGGCCACGCCCTGGCCCAGCGAGCCGCGGCCAACGATCCCCAAGGTTCCGCCATGCAGATCGCCGATGGGGTTGTCGAAAAAACAGAACATGTCCGCGCGCTGCCACAGGCCCGCCGCCACGTCGTAGCGGTAGGCGAGGACGTTGCGCTTGAGCATCAGGGCCAGCATGAACACGTGCTCGGGCACGGTATGGACGGCATAACCGCGGATGTTGGACACGACGATACCGCGGTCCCGGCAGGCCAGCAGGTCGATGTTGTCCGTGCCCGTGGCAGCCTCCGCCACCATTTGAAGGTGTGGCAACTGGTTCAGTAGTTCGCCGTGCAGCACCAGCTTGTTGGTGATGGCGATGGTGGCGTCGGCAAGGCGCGCCGCTGCGTCCTCCGGTGCAGTCAGCGGATATTCCTCCCAAAGGTGGGGAAAATCCGGCCGGCGTACCTGGGCATGAATGGAGTCGCGTTCTAAAAAGACGATCTTGTGCATGTTCAGAAGAAGCAGGTTGATTGGCGCCCCGAAGGCCTTGGTCCCGGCCCGTTCACCGGCACCGGAAAGCCGTCAGCGCAGCAGCTTTTGTGCATAAAGTTCGCGGAAAGTTCGTCCCTGCGGCGCAGGGAAATCCCGCCCGTCAGTCCAGCCGGAGGCGAGCGGAAGGTGGCGGACGCGGCCAATGCTCCCGGCCAGCCGGCGCAAGGCACGCGCCGCCAAGCCGGTCGCCAGCCCATACAGCCGCGGGCGCTGCGCCAGCCATGCCCAGGCGCGCATGCCCGCCCTCTCGTGCCACGGCCGCAGGCCGCGCTCCACCTGCTTTTCCCGCAGCTTGCGCAGCAGGTCCGGCAGCGGAATCTTTACCGGGCAAACGACGCCACACTGATTGCACAGGGTATTGGCGTGAGGCAGGTCGAGGGCGTTCTCCAGGCCGGTGTAGAGCGGGGTCAGCACCGAACCCATGGGGCCGGGATAAACCCAGCCATAGGCGTGGCCGCCGATGGTCTGGTACACGGGGCAGTGGTTCATGCAGGCGCCGCAGCGAATGCAGCGCAGAATCTCCTGGAACTCGCCGCCCAGCAGATCGACGCGGCCGTTGTCCACCAGGATGAACACCATGTGCTCGGCGCCATCCAGTTCATCGGGGGTCTTGCTGCCGGTTAGAACCGACACGTAGTTGGAGATGGACTGGCCGGTGGCGGAGCGCGCCAGCAGGCGCATCAGGGTCGAAAGATCCTCCAGGGTAGGGATGACTTTCTCGACCCCGGTGACCACCACGTGCAGCTTGGGCAAGGTCGTCACCATGCGGCCATTGCCTTCGTTGGTGACCAGCGCCACGGAACCCGTTTCGGCGATGAGAAAGTTGCCGCCGGAGATGCCCATTTCCGCCGACAGGAAATGGGGGCGCAATTGCTCCCGCGCCTCCCGCGTCATCTCGCCGATGTCGGTCTTGCGCGGCTTGTGGTGCACCCGGGCGAACAGGTCGGCCACTTCCTCTTTCGACTTGTGCACCACTGGCGCGATGATGTGGGACGGCGGCTCGTTGCCGTTGATTTGCAGGATGTACTCGCCGAGATCCGTCTCCACCGGTTGTACGCCCGCCGCCTCCAGCGCGGCGTTCAGCCCGGCCTCTTCCGACAGCATGGACTTGGACTTGACGATCTTGGTGACACCGTGACGGCGCGCCAGATCGACCACCAGGCGGCACACTTCAGC
>JBAWHH010000611.1:0-2764 GCA_049593715.1 Rhodocyclaceae bacterium | reverse complement strand
GGCGGCTTACGGCCTCTACGTGTTTCAGCACGGCGTGCCGCACCGCGCGCCGGTGGTCCGGGCAAGCAGCGCCCAGCCGGAAGTGGTGATGTACGCCACCTCGTGGTGCGGCTATTGCACCAAAGCCCGGGCCTTTTTCGCCCAGCACAAGATCGACTACGTCGAACTGGACGTGGACCGTGACGCGGAAGCCGCCCAGATCAACCGCCGCCTCGGCGGCGGGGGCGTGCCGACCATCATGGTGGGCGACACGCTGGTGAATGGATTCAACGAGCGAGTCCTGACCGAAGCCCTCGGGCCCTGGCTGAAATAGCCGGCGGCTTTCGGTTGCGAAGTGGTCTGGCGGGTTTGACCACATAGCCGCGTTCCACGCATCGCAACGTCGTCTTTCCCGCGAAAGCGGGAATCCAGGGAGGCAGGAGGAGCATCCCGGCTGCTCATAGATTCCCGCTTCCGCGGGAATGACGGGATTCTTGGAGTTGCCGCTGATCGCGCAGCCCGTCACCAGCACCCGGCCGCCGCCGGCTCACCGCTTCGTTCCCGTGCCCTGACACGCGCCAGCATGGCGACGTAGATCAGGTCGAACACCGAGCAGAGTAGCCCCGTCACCAGGATCAGCGGGCTGGGTCCGGGAAACCCCTCTCCGCCGACGACCCCGAAGAGGATGGTCGGCGCCAGCGTGCCCACCCATTTGCTCACCGCGATGGTCATGGACTGCCCCACCGAGCTGCGCCGCTGGACCAGCATGGCAATGAACAACACCGACATCAGCAAGTTTTGCGGAAACGCGGCGTAGGCCCGGCCAGCCAACAGGCCGAACTCGACGATGAAGGCATACTGGAGCAGGAAAGCCGTCAGCAGCCCAAGCAACGCCCACATGGCGAACCAGGATCCCGGAAGCCCCGCGGGAAAGTGCGCGCGGCCGTAGCGGAAGTAGGTGTAGAGGATGCCGCAGTCGAGCAATCCCCAGAGGCCGTTGATCCCGATCTGCAGATCGAGCCCCCGCTGCTGGTAGCCCACCACCGAATGCAGGACTTCCCACGCGAAGTTCAGCGCCAGGGCCCAGAAAGGCATGGCGTAGGAGCGATCCCGCAGCCCGACCCGAATCCCCTCCACGTAGACGATCGTCCAGCAGACGCCGCTGACGACGGTGAGCACCAGCGGAACCAGGTCGTCGCGCATCCAGTAAGCCTCCCGAAAAGGGCTGGCAGCTTCACCAGCCGCCGGCTCGGCAACGGCCGAAATTCACGCTAGCCAGCGCCGGCGCCAGAACACGGCGGCCATGACCATGGCCACGACCGCCATCAGCCCCAGGGCGAGAAAAAAGCCGTCTCCCAGGTCCAGCCAGGGCATGGTGTGGAAATTCATGCCGAAAATGCCGGCGATGAGGGAAGCCGGCATGAACAGGGTGGTGATGACCGTGAGCACGCGCACCTCCAGATTCACCCGGTTCGAAACGGTGGAGAGGTAGATGTCGAGCAGGCCAGCGATGAGATCGCGGATCGAATCCAGGGATTCGACGATGTGCACGGTGTGGTCGTAGACATCCCGCAGGTAGATGCGGGTCTCCGGCAGGAAAAACCGCGCGTCGCCGCGCTGCAGCGAACCGAGCACTTCCCGCAGCGGCCACACACCGCGGCGCAGCAGCAAGGTTTCGCGCTTGAGGTGGTGGATAAGATGCAGAAACTCCGGATTCATCCGCTCCACCAGTTCGTCTTCTACGTTCTCGACGCGCTCGGAAATCTGATCGAGCACCAGGAAATAGCGGTCCACGATCACGTCCAGCAGCGAGTACGCAAGATAGTCCGCCCCCAGCTTGCGGATCAGCCCCTTGCCGCTGCGCAGCCGCTCGCGCACCGGGTCGAAACACCCGCTCGGCCGCTCCTGAAAAGTGAGCACGGCATTGGCGCTGACGACGATGCTGATCTGGTCGGAGCTGACCCGCATCGTTTCCGCGTCGTAAGTGAAGGAATGGGCGACGAGGTAGAGGTAGTCGCCGTAGTCATCGACCTTGGGGCGCTGCTCGGTGTGGAGGATGTCCTCCAAGACTAGGGGATGGAGGTGGAAGCGGCGTCCGATTTCCGACAAGACCTCGGGTTCGTGCAGGCCATGCACGTTCAGCCACAGCGTGGACTTGGTGGGCTGATACTGGCGGGACTCGGCAATGGACTGGAATTTGCTTTCCAGCAACTCTTCGGCGTCGAACTCGATCAGGGAGATTTCCGGTCGCGCGGTCTTGATCTCACCAATGTGAACCAGGGATCCGGGCGGCAGGCCGGTCTTGCGAACCTGCGGGCGGCGTTTCCTGCTCGAAGCTTTTTTCATGGCCGGGTTCCCAAATGGTGCATCGTGTGCGCTGCAGCGATGACAAAGGGGTGATTTCCCTTTATTTTCCGCGCCTTTGACTAAGCGGGCGAGTTAAGTATCATTGGGCGCCGGTGTCAAGGTGCGGGCCGTTTCGGCCCGTCTCATCAAGAACGATAATTGGGAGGCAGTCAATGCCCGTCGTAATCGGAATACCCAGGGAGACCGCTGCCGGCGAAAGGCGCGTGGCCGCAGTCCCCGACGTGGTCAAGAAACTCACCGCACTTGGAGCGGAGGTGGTGATCGAATCGGGAGCTGGCGCCGGAGCGTTTTTCGGCGACGACCAGTTCACCGGCGCGACTTTTGTCGGAAGTGCGCAGGAGGTTTATTCCCGCGCCAATGTGGTGCTGAAGGTGCGCCCGCCGTCGGTAGAGGAGATCAATGCCCTGCAGCCGGGCGC
>JBAWHH010000610.1:0-2380 GCA_049593715.1 Rhodocyclaceae bacterium | reverse complement strand
GTTCATAACGTGGCCCACAGCTATGGCAAGACGGCGACTTTTATGCCCAAGCCCATTGTCGGTGACAACGGTTCCGGCATGCACGTTCACCAGTCCATCTGGAAAGACGGCCAGAACCTGTTCGCGGGCAATGGTTACGCCGGTCTGTCAGAGATGGCGCTGTACTACATTGGCGGCATCATCAAGCACGCCAAGGCACTGAACGCCATCACCAATCCGGGCACCAACTCGTACAAGCGGCTGGTACCCGGGTTCGAGGCCCCGATCAACCTGGCCTACTCCGCGCGCAACCGTTCCGCCGCCGTGCGGATCCCGTTCGTGAACAGCCCGAAGGCGCGCCGCATCGAAGTTCGCTTCCCGGACCCGACGGCCAACCCGTACCTGGCCTTCTCCGCCATGATGATGGCCGGCCTCGACGGCATCCAGAACAAGATCCACCCGGGCGACCCGATGGACAAGAACCTGTACGACCTGCCGCCCGAAGAAGCCGCCAAGGTGCCGCACCCCTGCGCCTCGCTGGACGAAGCGTTGGCCGCCCTGGACGCCGACCGCGACTTCCTTACCCGTGGCGGCGTGTTCAGCAACGACATGCTGGACGCCTTCATCGAGTTGAAGATGGAAGAAGTCACGCGTTTCCGCGTCACCACCCATCCGGTGGAATACGAAATGTATTTCTCGATCTAAGAAGATGGCGGTGCGGCGCTAGGGGCTGTGTCTGGCGGGGTTCCCCGCCAATCGCTTGCACCAGGTCAGCGCACCCGCGGCTTGATGCGTTAAGGAAGGACGGGATTGACCCCGTCCTTCTTTTTTTGTGTGTTGGTAATGCGAGTATGCTCTGCTCACACATCTTTTCGCCCCACTACCCAAAGCGTGATTCGATGATTTCCAAGCGAATTGTCATTGCCGCCGTAACGATTGCCGCTGTTGGCCCGGTCTGGGCCGACATCTACAAGTGCGAGGACGAGTCCGGCCACGTCACCTATACCAACCAGAAGTCCAGCGGCAAAGGCTGCAAAGTGCTGTCTCGCGACCAGTCGGTCACCACGGTACCGGGTTCGGGGGCATCGAGTTCTCCCAAGGCGGCGGCGAAACAACCCACGCCCTCCAGTTTCCCTCGGGTAGACAACAATACCCAGAAGCAGCGCGACAACGACCGCCGCTCGATCCTGGAGAAAGAACTTTCCACCGAGACCCAGAATCTGGAGAAAGCCAAGAAGGAACTTTCCGAACAGGAAGCGGTCCGGGGGGGCGACGAAAAGAACTACCAGCGCGTTGTGGACCGCCTCCAGCCCTACAAGGACAAGGTAGCTCTCCACGAGCGCAACATTGCTGCCTTGCAGAAGGAAATCGCGAACCTGAGATGATCGGGCGGCACGCCTTCCAAGACGTGGCCCGCGTCTTGCTTGAAGTTATCGCATGTCAGCTACCGAGCACCTCGAACCCCATGGCCCTTGTGCCGGACTTGACCTCCTCTCCTCTGCCGTCCTGCTGCTGGATGCCTCGTTCCACATCCGCTACATGAACCCGGCGGCGGAGAATCTCTTCGCCTGCAGCAGCAAGCAACTACATGGCAAGGCGGTTTCCCAACTCCTTGGGGAACCGCCGGATCTCGGGCCGGCGCTCGACAACGCCGTGCGTAACAACTGGAGCTATACCGGCCAGAACCTGACGGTGCACCGTCCCGGCATGGCCACCCTGCACCTCGATTGCACGGTGACGCCGGTGCACTCCGGAAATTCCCGCCTGCTGCTGGAAGTGCGGCCCATCGACCAGCAACTGCGCGTGGCCCGGGAGGAGCGCCTCATCGAGCAGCAACAGGCCAACCGGGAATTGATCCGCAACCTCGCCCACGAAATCAAGAACCCCCTGGGCGGCATTCGCGGCTCGGCCCAACTGCTGGAACGGGAACTCACCAGTCCGCACCTGAGGGAGTACACCCAGGTGATCATCATGGAGTCGGACCGGCTGCAGGACTTGATGAATCGCCTTCTGACCTCCCACCGCATGATGCAGCCGGCGCCGATCAACATTCACGACGTGCTCGAACGCGCGCGGCGGCTGATCGAGGCGGAGTTTCCGCGGGTCGTACTGCGCCGCGACTACGACATCAGCCTGCCGGACATCACCGCCGACCGCGAGCAGTTGATCCAGGCCGTCCTGAACATCGTCCGCAACGCCGCTCAGGCGCTGCAGGGCGACGGCGAAATCACCCTGCGCACCCGTGCCCGGCGCCAAGTCACCCTGGCGAAGAAGCGGCATCGCCTGGCGATCGAACTGCAGGTGATCGACAATGGCCCGGGCATCCCGGAAGCCATCCGCGACAAGATTTTTTTCCCCTTGGTTTCCGGCCGACAAAGCGGCAGCGGCCTTGGGCTTACAC
>JBAWHH010000609.1:0-9111 GCA_049593715.1 Rhodocyclaceae bacterium | reverse complement strand
CGATTGCACGGCTTGCAGGCCGTCTGGCGGCGTTGCTCGTCGTAGCAGGGGCCGATCCTGCGTCCTCCTCGCGCCTTGCCAGCCAGCCTGCAAGCCGCACACTCGGGCGCGTCCAACCGAGGTTTCTAGGTTAAATCTGTTTCCGCGGGGAGAGTTTGGCGTTGCCAGGAACGTTTGGATTGGGGTGCCCGAGCACGCTTCACAACGCGCTACGCAGAGAACTTTGTACGACGGAGTTCGTTGCCATGACTCCGCGAACGCTGCAAAGGAATCATCGATTTTTGGTTGTTGTCCGTTGCACATATGTTCGAAAACGCCGCCATGGATCCTCCAATGTGAAGAGGTCAAGATGACCGGCACGAACTGCCGGTCGTGGCCATGGCCTTTTGTTGTAAAGGAGGCGCGCACCCAGAAACGACGTCGAGCAATTCGAGCTTTGAAACTGGGGTAGGGAAACGCTGCGTTTACGACAAAGGCTTCGACTATTCCTCTCGCTGGCTAGGCAATCTCGATTGCAGGAGTTCGGACTGGGTAAATTTGTGGTTCCGTCGGCATTCCGACTTCCGACAGCGATGTTCTCTTGGCGGCGTTCGCAAACTGTGTCACGAAAGGCGGTAAATCGGGGAAATCAGGGTGAATTGCGTCACGGAGTGCGGCTGCCATGCCGCATAGACTGAGGGCACTCAAGTAACTACATCCCTCTAGGAGAGTGCCATGTTGAAGAGTCAGGTTGCTTT
Source organism: Rhodocyclaceae bacterium (assembly GCA_049593715.1). Taxonomy (GTDB): domain Bacteria; phylum Pseudomonadota; class Gammaproteobacteria; order Burkholderiales; family Rhodocyclaceae; genus JBAWHH01. Next base: position 8,374 of record JBAWHH010000609.1, on the reverse strand, counting down.
GGCTTCCCACGGTTTTCGCCACGTCTGTCGCTCTCTGAAAGAAGGGGAGACGTTGCCCAAACTGCCGTCACTGATGGAACAGATCCTTGCCTGTCAGTTCATGCTTCCGGGGAGTGACGAAGAGGTCGGAATGGACGATGAGTTCGGCGAAGAGGACCATCTGGAAGAGGAACTGGCCGAGGCCGCTTGATCCGGTTCTGCACTGATGCGGTGCCGAATTGTGCAATTCACGAACCTCCGGCTTGTTGCAGCGCTTGTTTTGCCGTGATCCTGGCAAGCCATTTCGCAAAGAATCGTGCTGCAGCCCCCAGGTTGCGCTCGGCCCGTGGGCTTAGGGCATCGCCGAGTTCGAATTTATAGCCGCGAATTGCCAATAGCCTTGTCGGAGGCGGGCTTTCCTCAAAGACTTCGACAAACGCCTGTAACACAGCATACGGCGACATAGCATGGCTGGAAAAGCTGCCATCGCGCTGAGGTTGGATTTCCAGCCAGGCAAAAGGCGCTTGTGCGGAAACGCTGGCATCGACAAAAACAATCTGCCGGCGGCCGACCAGATCCAGAGTGTGTTCCACTTGTAGTTGATACTCCGCCAGCAACTCGATATCACCCCCTGCCCGCGCCGGCGCGGAACCCCTGCCGGTGCCGATGGTTTCAAGGACTGCAGGGCCGAGGGCATCGTCGCCTCGACTAGGGTTTCCCCAGGCAAAGACAAGAATTGGAGCTACGGGTGACGCGCCGTCGCGCAGCACCTCAGTCGCCCGTCGGCCGCGCCAGGCGGGCGATCCTCGTCCCCATTGCATCCACCAGTTCCAACTCCAGGGGCATCGTGCCCAGGGTATGGGTGGCGCAGGATAGGCAGGGGTCGAACGCCCGAATCGCCACCTCGATGTGGTTCAGCAAGCCTTCCGTGAGAGTGGTTCCGTCCAGATAGCGCTTCGCCACCTGACGGATCGACTCATTCATCGCCTGATTGTTGTGGGTAGTGGATACGATCAGATTGGCGCGCACGATCTGGTCGTCGTCATTCACCCGGTAGCTGTGGATCAGCGTGCCGCGCGGCGCCTCGATGATGCCCACCCCGCGAACTGCCCGCTCGCCGCGCGCGGCAAGGTCTTGTCCAACGATTTCATCATCGTGGAGCAGATCCTTGATGCCTTCCGCCGCGTGCAGCATTTCGATCATCCGCGCCCAGTGGTAGCCGAGCGTGGCCCCGGTCGCGCTGCCATCGTCGAAAGCCTGGAACTCCTGCCTCTCCTTGTCCGCCAGGGGCGTAGGGATAAATTCGCACTGATTCACCCGCGTCAAGGCGCCGACGCGGTACCAGCCGTTCTCCGGGCCCAGGGCCTTGAGAAAGGGGAACTTCATGTATGACCAGGGCTTCACTTCCTCCAGTAGATAGTCCGCGTAGCGGGCGTAATCGACGTGGTCGAACAGGGTGTTCCCATCCGCGTCCCGGGCACGCAGGCCGCCGTGGTAGAGATCCATGGCGCCGTCGGCCCGAACGAGGGACAGGCCGTGGGCGCGAATGCGGCCGAACTCGTTGTAGAAAGCGAGATTCGCCTCGAACAGCCTCCTGACGAGGTGGATCGCCTCCCGGCTCCAGGCCACCATCTGGTAGATGTCCTTGAGCAGCGCCGCACGCTCCTCGGCGGTGAGGGACTTGTTTACGCCGCCGGGGATCGAGCCTGTGCCGTGGATGCGCCGGCCGGCGGTCATGCGGATCACTTCCTGGCCGAACTTGCGCAGCAGAACGCCTTTTCTGGCGATGTCGGGGTGGGCCTGGGCGATGCCGACGATGTTGCGCTTTGCCACCTCGCTGTCGAAACCGAAAAGCAGGTCTGGCGAGCAGAGGTGGAAGAAGTGCAGGGCGTGGGACTGCAGGATCTGCCCAAAATGCATCAGGCGGCGGTTCTTGTCCGCAGTCGGCGGCAGTTTCTTCGCGCCGACCACCATGTCCAGGGCCTTGGACGCGGCGAGATGATGGCTGACCGGGCAGATGCCGCATAGCCGCTGCACCATCACCGGCACTTCCCAGTAAGGCCGGCCCTGGATGAACTTCTCGAAACCGCGGAATTCGACGATGTGCAGCCGGACCTGGTGGATCCGGTTGTTCTCGTCCAGCAGCAGCGTCACCTTACCGTGGCCTTCCACCCGGGACACGGGGTCGATCGCGACCCGGCGCAGCGCTTCGGGATGGGATGCGGTTTCCAGTTCCAGACTCATGGCATCACCCTTTGCCGTCCATCAGTCGTACTGCATCAGACCATGGCCGAGCCGGGGAGTGCGTCCCGCCAGCAGGTCGGTGAGGAACTTCCAGATCGCGTCGCCGGTGGGCGGGCAGCCCGGAATGAAGTAATCCACTTTCACCACCTCGTGCAAGGGATGCACCTTGTCCAGCGGCAGTGGCAGCTCCGGATCGTTGGGAATGCCGCCATTTACCAGATCAGGATCAGTCTGATAAACCTCAAGCAGGCAGTCGCGCAGATCGAGATGATTGCGCTGGGCAGGCAGGCCTCCGGTGACCGCGCAGGCGCCGATGGCAATCAGGATCTTGCACTGGCGTCGAAATTCCCTTAGCACATGCACGTTCTCGGCGTTGCAGACTCCCCCTTCGACGATGCCGATGTCGCAGGGGCCGCAGCGTTTGATATCGGTCAGCGGCGAACGGTCGAATTCCACCCGTTCGTTCAGTTCGAACAGCCGCTCGTCGATGTCCAAGAACGACATGTGGCAGCCGAAACACCCCGCCAGCGAGGTGGTCGCCACGCGCAGCTTGGGGGGCACAGTCTCAGCCATGGCGGGGCTCCGGCGTTCGCGGCGCATCCTCGGCGGCGCGGGCGCTGACGGGGAGAATATCGAACTTGCGCTGGCCGACGGGTACGGCGAAACCGCGGCGCTTGGGCAGGATGACGCCCACCGGACAGACCTGCATCGCCTTGTCGGTCAGGGCTATGTCGGTATCGGCAAGCCGGCCGGATTCCGCGTTCACCACCAAATGTTTGGTAATACCCCGGCCACAGAGCGCGAAGACGTCTTTTCGGTCTACTTCGCTGCTCGCCCGAACGCATAGCTCGCACAGGATGCAGCGATTGAAATCCAGCAGGATGTCGGGGTGGGACGCATCCAGCGGGCGGTCGGGGAAAAGATGGTCGAAGTGGGGGTTCGTCACCCCAAGATCGTAGGCCACCGCCTGCAGCAGGCACTGTCCGCTCTTCTCGCAGGATGGGCAGAAGTGGTTTCCCTCCACAAACAGCATCTGAACCAGGGCGCGCCGCTTGTCACCGAGTTCCGCCGTATTGCTCTCCACCACCATGCCGACGGCAGCTGGGGTGGTGCAGGCGGCGCAGTTGCGCCCGTCGGCTTTGACCGTGCATAACTTGCAGCTTCCATGGGGCCGGAATTCGGGGTGATAGCAGAGATGCGGAATGTAGTGTCCGGCAGTGAGGGCGGCCTGGATGACGGTCTGACCGGGCCGGAATGCCACCTCATCGCCGTCAAGGGTGAACGTCTGGCCGTCGCTCATCGCATTTCCTTCAGGTTCTCCGCCGGGAAATGGGCACCGGCGTCGTCGCGGCCGGTCATCTGCCGCGCAGCGGCGAGGGCGCCATCCAGGTCGAAAGCCGGCTCGAAATCGAGGGACTTGAGGCGCCGCTCGTAGCTCGGCCGGAACTTCCGCAGCGTGTCGAAAAGCGGGTTGCAGGCCGTGTGGCCCAGGCCGCAGTGGCTGCTGGCCTGGAGCACGCGGCTGAGATGAAAGATTTCGTTCAGGTCGTATTGGGTTCCCCGGCCGGCATCCAGCTTGTCCATGCAGTTCTTCAGCAGGGTCGTTCCGACGCGGCAGGGCGTGCAGAAGCCACAGCTTTCATGGGCAAAAAAGTGGCTGAAATTGCGTGCCACCTGGAACATGTCCCGGGTCTGGTCAAAAACCATGAACGAGCCGGCGGTAGGTACGTCCTCGAAGGCGATGCGGCGACCAAACTCGGTCTCGTCCAGACACATGCCGGAAGGTCCGCTCACCTGGACAGCCTGGGTGTTCCGGGCGCCGCAGTCCGCCAGGACGTCCGCGATGGTCACGCCAAACGGATACTCGTAGATGCCGGGTTGGGCACAGTCTCCAGACACCGAGAGGAGCTTGGTCCCGGCGGATTTGGCCGTGCCAAGGGCGCGGTACGAGTCCCCGCCATGGATGGCGATCAGCGCAGCGGCGCAGAAAGTCTCCACGTTATTCACCGTCGTCGGCTGCTGCAGATAACCGTGGCTGACGGGGTAGGGCGGGCGATTGCGCGGTACCCCGCGCTTGCCTTCCAGGGATTCGATGAGCGCTGATTCTTCGCCGCAGACATAAGCGCCGGCGCCGACATGGATGCGGATGTCGAAATCGAAACCCGGCTGCCCGCAGATGCCGTTGCCCAGGAGGTAAGCGGTGCGCCGTCGCTCCAGCGTCTCCTCCAGCGCCTCCAGCAGGTAGCGGTACTCGCCGCGCAGGTAGAGGAAACCCCGGCCGGCTCCGATCACGTAAGCGCAGACGGTCATGCCTTCGAACACGAGGTCGGCGTAGCGGGACAGCAGCACCCGATCCTTGAAAGTGCCCGGTTCCCCTTCATCGGCGTTGCACACAACGTAGCGCATTTGGCCCAGCGAACTGCGGCAAGCCTCCCACTTCAGCCCCGTGGTGAACCCGGCCCCGCCGCGGCCGCGCAGATTGGAGCGCTTGATCTCTTCCAGCGTGGCCACCGGCCCCTGCGGCGCGGCCAGCACCGCCTCGCGCCAGGAGCGTTCGTTGGACGCCGTTTCGATTCCCGCGCGTGGGCCACGGGCGATGGCAGCGCGGATGGCGTCGCCCGGCTGCAGGGTGCTGCTCAGCAGGATGCCCGGGCGGCGGATGTTGTCGACAATCTCGAATAGTCCGGCCGGCCACTCCGCCACCGGAGTCTGAGCTTGGATCAGCTCGGCGATCTGGTCCGCACGCTCGATGCTCATGCGCGGGATGGCCCGCCCATTCACCAGCAGGCCGGGGCCCTGGTCGCACAAGCCAGTGCAGGAAGTGGTGTCGATGCTCACCAATCCATCTTCGGAAACCTTTCCGCGTTCGACCCACAGGCGGTTGCACATGTGGTCCATGACGGCTTGGCTGCCCTGCATGCGGTCGGTGATGTTGTCCGAGAACAGAACGCGGTAACGACCGGCGGGACGGGTGTGGAGGAAACTGTAAAAGCCGGCGACGCCTTCCACCCGCGCCCGCGGCAGGCCCACCGCGGCGGCGATGCGGGTGATGGCGCCCGGCGAAAGATAGTCGGCGGCTTCCTGCACTTCCCGCAGAATCTGAACCAGTCGCGTCGGATCGCGCCGGTAGCGCTCGACGATGGCGTCGATGCGCTCGAAGGGGATGGGTTCTGCTGCCATGGCTGCCGCTCCCAGGTAACCGCTGCCGGTACATCGGAACAATTGCAACCCGAGGTCCGCGCGGAACCTCTTTGCTGCCCCATGCGCCAAAAAGGGGCATACAGGTAAAAACTTATACGCTCGGCCTCCGCGTTGTTCAAGCGGTGGCGTCAATCTGCTACGGATTGGCGGGGGTCAGTTGCTAAGGATCGTTCGGGCGGACTCGAAGCGCTGGGCGTAGTAGCGTTCCGACAGTCTGTTGATGCGGATCTTCCCGTTCGTGCTCGGCGCGTGCACAAAGCGGTCTTCGCCGACGAAGATGGCGATGTGGGAAAACGGTTTGCCCTGGGTGTTGAAGAACACTAGGTCGCCGGGCTGCAGAGCCGCCCGTTCGATAGGCCGCGCCAGTTGGGCAATGGCGGCCGCATTGTGGGGCAAGCGGGCGCCGGTAACCTGGCGGTAGAGGTAACTCACCATGCCGCTGCAGTCGAGGCCCGATTCGGGATTGCTGCCGCCGAAGCGGTAGTCGATGTCGATCAGGCCAAACGCGTACATGACCACCTCGTGGCCTTTCTCGCGGTCGCCGACAACGAGCGCCGGTCGCGTCGGCTGGGATGGGCCTATGGAGCAGCCTGCCAGGGCAACAATGGTCAGCGTGACCAGGGTTTTGCTCCAGCCGGTATTCAGTGCCTGGGGAACCATCGCTACACCTGAAGCCAGAATGTCACAGGACCGTGATTGACCAGTTCGACGAACATTTCGGCACCGAAACGTCCGGTGGCGATGGGATTGTGCAGGGCACCTACGTGCCGGACAAGTTCTTCGAAAAGGTGTTGTGCCCGTTCCGGCGGCGCGGCGGACGAAAAACTCGGCCGGGCGCCCTTCCGCGTGTCAGCCGCCAGGGTGAACTGGGGCACAAGGAGGACGCCGCCGCCGATGTCTTTGACGCAGAGGTTCATCTTCCCATCCGCGTCTTCGAAGACGCGGTAGCCGGTCAGGCGCTGGGCCAGACGTTCTGCCTGCTGCGCCGAATCCTCGCGTTCGACGCCAATCAGGACCAGCAGGCCCCGGTCGACCGCGCCGATGACTGCGCCATTCACGGTTACGCTGGCGCGGGTCACCCGCTGGAGGAGGGCGATCATCGGTGGGTCCGCGGCGAAATGCCGGTCAGCGATTCCTGTTCGCCCAACGGCGTACCGCGGACGAACCAAAAGCCGGAAGGCGAATGTCGCGGGACCTCAAGCTCGTGTCTGGGGCGTAAGCCCGCCGGTGGCGAGTTCCTCGCGGATCCAGGCAATGATGTCGTCCAACATGGCGTCCAGCGTGGTCGTTGCCTCAAAGCCCAGCACCGCCTTGGCCTTGCGGATATCCGGCACGGAATAGGGCACGTCGTAGCGGAAGGGCGTATCGGAAACGTAGCGGAATGCCCGCTCCGGCCCATGGATCTTCCGCCAGATGCGTTCGGCCACTTCGAGGATGGGAATGCCTTTCGACGTGCCGAGGTTGAAATCCTGGTTCGCAGCCTCCGGCAATTCCATGGCGAGGCGGATGCCGCGGGCCAGATCACCCACCGCGATGTAATTGCGCATCTGGGTGCCTTCGCCAGTGATGTGTACCGGATCCTGGCCGGTGAGCATCTTGATCACCAGGTCGGGCAGGGCGTGGTTGGTGGCCAGCTTGCTGGGTGCGGCGGAATCGTTGGGTAGTCCACGCAGCGCGCGCCGTTCGCTGCGGCCGACCGGCGAAGAGGGCCGGATGATGGTGTAAGGCAGCCGGTACTGCTCCCAGGCGCCGAGGGCGAAATATTCGGCGGCGAGCTTTTGGAAGCCGTAGGTGGATACCGGGGGCGGGCTCTTGCGCTCGGCACCTTCCGGTGTGGGAAAAATGGTCGCCGACTCGTAAACCATGGTGGACGACAGCACGATGATTCGTTGCAGGTGGCCGTCCAGGCAGGCATCGATGGCGGCATCGAAGGTGGCGGCGTTGATGCGCTCGTTTTCGGCGAGCAGATCGTAGGCCAGTTCCGACAGGGAGTGGCTGCGACCAACCAGGCCGGCGCCGGCGACCAACTGGTCACAATCCATGGCCAGATCCCGCAACTGGTCGGGGTCGCGGATGTCGCTGGGGACGAAGGCGTAGCGCGGGTGATCGTCGTAGGCGTGCACCGTCTTGCCATAGCGACTCATGTTGTCGACGCCCACGACCTCGTGGCCGGCCTGGAGCAGTTCGGGGATAAGGTGGCCGCAAATGAATCCCTCCGCGCCGGTCACCAGAATCTTCATTTCTCCTCCTCCCGTAATTTTGTGGTCTGGCTAAATGCCGTCGCGGCCGAAAATGTCGCCCAAGTCGCTGAGCCGGAACACCGGACCGTCGCGGCAGATGAAGAACCGGCCCATCTGGCAATGGCCGCAGAAACCCAGTCCGCATTCCATGTGCCGCTCCAGGGTCACCCACACGCGGTCGCGGCTGATGCCCCGTCCCGCCAGGGCGATGGTCGTCGCCTCCATCATACGTTCCGGGCCGCAAACATAGGCCACGGCGTTGGTGCCGTCCCACGATGCCTGGTGGATGGCGCTCACGGTGGACCGGCCCGCACCGCCGCCCGAGGCCGTGCGGTGTTTGCTCAGCCAGCGGCAGGTCACCTCGATCAGGCCGTCCTGGTCCCAGCGCTCCAGTTCGTCGCCGAACAGCATGTCCTGGGCGGTGCGGGCACCGTAATAAAGGCGCACGGCGCCAAACTGCTCGCGGTGGCGCATCAACTGGTCCAGCAGCGGGCGTAGCGGCGCCAGCCCGGTGCCGCCGGTGACCACCACCACATCCTTGCCGAACGCGGGCTCCACCGGCCAGCCCAGGCCGACGGGGCCGCGAATGCCCACGGTGGCCCCCACCGGCAGTTCCGTGATGGCCGCCGTCGCGGGGCCCGCGGCGCGGATCGTTAGTTCCATTCCGTCCGGCGGCAAGTATCTTGATACCGAAATCGCTGCGGGCGGAT